>DATAMS010000126.1:0-4979 GCA_036260495.1 Thermoanaerobaculia bacterium | reverse complement strand
TTATCCCTCGCTCACCCAAAACCTCGGCACGTCCAGCGCCGTCGTTCCCGAGCCGGAGCTGGAAGGGGGCTATCACGCCGCGCCAATGAAACTGGCGTCGCTGCTGATTCTTCCGCTGCGCACGCGCCGCGAAATGCTCGGTGCCCTCGTCATTGCCGCGAACGATCCCGAGCGCGCCATGACCGACGAGAAACTGCCGCTCGCGGAAATTCTCGCCGAGCGTGCGGCCCTGGCGATCGAAAACGCCAAGCTTTACACCGAACAGGTCGACGCGCGGCGCAAGGTGGAAGACCTCTCGCGGCTGAAGGACGAATTCCTTTCCATTGCTTCGCATGAGCTGCGCACTCCGGTCACGTCGATCAAGGGATACACGCAACTCGCCAAAGCGCTCATCCGCGAGAACGATCTGGTGACGTCCGAGGAGTATCTCGATGTGGCGCTCGACCAGATCGACCGAATGTCGCGTCTGATTCTGGAACTGCTCGACGTTTCACGCATTGAGACTGGCCGCCTCGAGATCCGCCGCGAGCCGATTCCGTGGTCGACGTTTGTGTGCGATGTCGTTCACCGCCATCACACCGCCGTCAGCGACCGGCGGTTTCAACTCAATGTGCCGGTCAGCAACAAGCGGGTTGTCGGCGATCGCGACCGGCTCGAACAGGTGCTCGGCAACCTGATGGAGAACGCGGTCAAGTACTCGCCCGACAGCAGCGAGATCGTGGTGTCGCTGGAAGAGCGCGACGATCAGCTCGTGACGTCGATCGCAGATCGCGGCATCGGCATCCCGTCCGACGAGCTCGGGCAGGTGTTCGAGCGTTTTCATCGCGGGCGCCAAGTCTCATCGACGAATTACGGCGGTCTCGGCCTCGGTCTCTACATCACCAAGCAAATCGTGGAACGTCACGGCGGCACGATCTGGGTGGAAAGCCGCGAAGGACAAGGGACGACGTTCTCGTTTTCGCTGCCGGTGGCCAATGCGATCGATCAGCCGCTGCCCGCTGCCGCGGACGAGCCGCAGATCGCGTCGGCGTCGTGAGCTACGGTTCTTGGATGCCGAATGTTCAGTGTTAAATGTTAAGTGTTGAATGGTGAATGAACCAACCGGCCTGGCAGACTTTCAACACTCAACACGCAACATCCAACATTTAACATTTCGGTGTTTGAACAACTGCGACCACTGAATTTTCACTCACCCGACATGGTTTCCGCCTCCCATGCGGCGACTCATTCCCCTCGTGCTCGTTCTTTCCGCGGCTGCCGTCAATGCCCAGGACCTCCGTCTCGATTATCAGCGCGAGTCGCTCATCGGCACGTACCGGCACTACACGCAATACATCGATGGGCTTCCCGTACTCGGCGGCGAAGTCATCGAGCGCGTCGATCGCGATGGAACCACGCGCGAGCTGCATCGCGCAATCGCTTCCGCTGCTCCCAAACGTACGTTCATCGCGAAGCAGTCGGCACTCTGGGCGTTGCCGCCAGGCGCAGTGCGCGATCAGCAAATGGTGGCTGTCAATGCCGGCGGCGAAGCGCGGCCGGCATGGCGCGTCGTCGTCGAAGAGAAACCGAACGAGCCCGTCGCGCATTACGTCGATGCGGTCACCGGCGCGGTGATTCTTTCGAAGCCGCTCTTTGCACGAGTCACCGGCAGCGCACGCGTTTTCGATCCGAATCCGGTCACCAAATTGAACAACCCCTCGCTTCGCGATCAAAACGGCGTCGCGTCTGCCGTGCCGGATGCCGCGTACTCGCTGGTCGATCTTCTCGAGCTCAATCCGGCCGGCATGCTCACCGGACCGAACGTTCAGATCGTCGATACCGATGCACCGTCGACTACCCACGCCGGCGCGTCGCAGTCGCTGCTCTTCGACCGCAGCCAGCCGCAGTTCGAGGAGGTCAACGCGTACTTTCATCTCGATCGCAGCCAGCGCTACCTGCAATCGATCGGCTACAGCGGCTCGCGGCGGATCATGGCCTACTCGATCCCGGTCGATCCGCATGCAGTTTCCGGTTCCGACAACTCGCTCTACGTCGGCGGCGCTACGTTCGGACAAGGCAACCTCTTTTTCGGCGACGGCGGCGTTGATGACGCCGAGGATTCGGATATTTTGCTTCACGAGTTCTGTCACGCCATTCAGGACTGGATCTCGCCGGGGGCATTCTTCGGTACATCGTCGAGCCAGTCGCGGGCGATGGGCGAGGGTTACAGCGACTACTGGGCGTTCTCGTCGAACTACGTGCCCGGCCTCGGCACCGGCCGCGATCCGTACTGTCTTGCGGAGTGGGATGCCCGCTGCGGTGGCGACGACGCGTCGCAGAACTGCGGGTATGCGGATGGCGCGGACTGCCTTCGCCGCGTCGACAGCGTCAAGACGATGAACGACTTTGTCGCCGGTGACACCTCAGGAACCGAGCACAAGAACGGCGAGATTTGGTCGTCCGCGCTCCGCGAGATTTTCGATGCGCTCGTACAGCGCCACGGTGTCACCGCCGGCCGGCCGATGGCCGATACGCTGGTCCTCGAGTCGATGTTCGGCGCACCGGCCGATCCGACCTACGCGATCCAGGCGGTCAAGCTGCTCGATGCCGATCGCATTCTCAACGGCGGTACGCACGGCACCACGATCTGTTCCGCGTTTCTTACCCGGCTGATTCTTACTGCATCCGACTGCGACCGCACGCCGCGCGGCGATGTCACGTTCACGCAGTCGCCGCAGCATGGACTGCTGATTCCAGACGCGGCGCCTCGCGGAGTGATGCCAACGATCGAGGTCACCGATACGCGATCGATCGAACGGCTCGTCGTCAGCGTCAACATCGTTCATCCGTCGCGCGGCGATCTGCAGATCAGTCTCATCGCTCCGGACGGCACCACGGCGATTCTGCAGAATCCGTCGACGGACCACGCGCCGTTCTCGCCGGTGACCTACGGAATCGATGCGGACACGGTCGACCGCCTCGATATCTTTCATGGCCGCTCCGCAAACGGCCAGTGGACGCTCAACGTGCGCGACCTTCAGCCGCAAAACAGCGGCACGCTGATTTCGTGGTCGCTCGGCATCACGTACGTTGGCGACGTGCCGGCAACGACGCGCCCGGCATCGTTCGCGCCGCGAAAACACATCGCGGCTGTCGCGCACACGCCCGGCGAAAACGGCACGAGCTGGCAGACCGACGTGCGGCTCTTCAACGGAGGCAGCCGGCAGGCGAACATCACCGCGATTTTCACGCGCGCAGGCGAGGAAGGTTGGGGGCATTTCGCGGCCGTGAAGCTCTCGGTCGCGCCCCAGCAGGTGATGGCGCTCGACGACGTCGTTGCCACGTTGATGCAAACGACCGGCGTCGGTCAGCTCGAGTTTCTCGGCGACGCCGACGCGCTGATCGTCACCAGCCGCACCTTCACGACAGTCACAACCGGGGGCCCGGGAACGTACGGCCAGTTCATCCCCGCTGTGGTGACGACGGATGCCACGACGCTTGCCGATGTCCCGCACATCATCAGCACCTCCGACTTCCGCACCAACCTCGGCTTCGCAGAAGTCAGCGGCAGCGACGGAACGGTGCGCGTGACGTTGTTCGATGCGGCGAGCGGATCGGTCGTTTCGCAGCACGACTACGCGGTCTTGCCCTTCACGCAGATCCAGTTTCCCGCGACCGGAGCGGCGCTGATGACCGCGGAGATGCAGGTGGTCAGCGGCGACGCGCGCATCGTCGCCTACGGCTCCGTGATCGACAATCGCAGTGGCGATCCGATCTACGTCGCAGCGTCCAAGCTGCAGGAAGGCCCGTTCGTCGCGCCGGTGATCAATTCGCCGGGCGTCAACACACTCTGGCGCAGCGACATCGTCATCAGCGCGTTTGGTGAGAGCGGCGGCGGTTTCGATCTGACCTACGTCGATTCCGCCACCGCAGAACGGATCACGAAGCACGGCGTCCTCGCTCCGCATCAGGCAGTTCGCATCGATGATGTCGTTGGCACCTACTTCGGCCGCACGAGCTCATTCGGCACCGTGCGCGCCGACCTTCCAGGCAACCTCGTGGCGACGTCGCGAACATTCACCACGTCGAGCAACGGGACGTACGGTCAGTTCATCATGTTCACACCCGCCGCCGAAGGCTTTGCGCCGCTGGCTCCCGGAGGCGCCGCACGAGAACTGCTTCACGTCGAGCACTCACCGGCATTCCGAACAAACGCCGGCGCGATCAATACCGGCGGCAGCGACGCGCTGATCCGTTTTTCGTTGTTCGACGCAGCAGGTCTGGCCCTCGGAAGTACGGACCGTACCGTCGGTCCGCTGCAAGCCATTCAGTTTCCGATCGACGCCCTGACATCCTCAACGTTCGTGGATGGCCGGCTGGAAGTTCAAATGCTCTCGGGGAGCCGAGGCGCGATCGCGTGGGTGTCAGTCATCGACAACGCCACCGGCGATCCGATCTTCGTCCCGGCGCAGTGACGGGCCTTCTGACCGACTATCCCGGTTTTGCGATGTGCTCGCCGTTACTCGCTTAGTCTACGGCTCCGCTGCTAGCACTCTTTGCACAGTGGTCTACTGTCACTTCCCGGTTCGCGATGTTCCTTCTTGATCTTTTTCCCTTCGGGGCAGTTGTTGTTATTGTGGTAAACATCCCGGTTCTTCGGACCATACTCCTCAGAGTTTGTGTGGTACGCCGGATCAGGCATCTTCGTCCTCCAGTTTACAAAACGTGTGGCGTCTCACGGCGAGCACATAGACGTAGACACCATCAGGAATCGTATGTGGCGTGAGCAGATCAAGCGTCAGCTCAGCCAGGGTTTTGGAGTCGGTTATCGGCCCGCGGTGGTTAGTGAAGGGCATTCATCACCGGGAGTTGAAGGCGGCATAACTCAGTGTTGTATTCTTCAGGCCCATGCCCGTGACCCAGCCCGAGCCGCAAACGCTCGCTCAAGTACCGTTCAAAGTCCTCGATGAGACGCTCCGCCAGCTTCGCGGAACGCGTAA
>DATAMS010000107.1:0-7813 GCA_036260495.1 Thermoanaerobaculia bacterium | reverse complement strand
CGTCGATAGCATCAAAGGCGACTTCGTCATCGAGCACCCGAATGCCACCGACGATCCATCGACCGTTGGTCCGGTGGACGCGATCTTCGTCACCGTCAAGACCTGGCAGGTGCCCGCGGCGGCAGAGTTGATCCGGCCGATGATCGGCGACGACACCATCGTCATCCCGCTCGAAAATGGGATCGACGCCTCCGATCAAATCGCCAACGTCGTCGGACGCGAACACGTCCTCGGCGGCTTGTGCGGCATCGTCAGCTTCATCGCCGCGCCGGGCCACATCCGCCACGTCGGCGCGGATCCCTTCGTCATGTTCGGCGAGCTCGATAACCACGTCAGCAAACGCGCCGAGCGTCTTCGCGAAGCCTGCCTCCGCGCCGGCGTACAAGCCGACATTCCGCCCGACATTCATCACGCGCTCTGGTCGAAGTTCGTTTTCATCGCGCCGATGAGCGGGATCGGCGCGGCGACGCGAGTGCCGGTTGGCGTGTGGCGTTCGATGCTGGAGACGCGTGCGCTCGCCGCCGCCGCCATCCGCGAGATCGTCAGCGTCGCCCTCGCTCACGGCGTCGACCTCGGCGGCGAAACTGCGGTCGATCGGACGCTGGCGCGTTTCGACGGTCTGCCGCCCGACGCAACTTCATCACTGCAGCGCGACCTGATGGAAGGCCGCCGCTCGGAGCTCGATGCCCAACTCGGCGCCGTCGTCCGCCTCGGCCTCGCGGCAGGAGTGGCGACGCCCGTGTGCGAAACGCTGCTCGCGTTGCTGCTGCCGCAAGAGTTGGCGTCAAGGACGTAAAACGCCGAGGTGACACCGCGCGTCGCGTCGCATACCATCTCGGCGCATGCCTAAGCCGCGGACGTCCACCGCGATCCCCGATTCCAATGTCCACCCTGCGCTCGCTGAGGCGCGGCGCGTGTTGGAAGTCGAATCAGCGGCGATCCTCGGGCTCATCGATCATCTCGACAACACGTTCGTCGACATCGTCGAGACCATCAACGCCACAAGTGGCCGCGTCGTTTCGATGGGACTCGGCAAGTCGGGCATCATCTGCAAGAAGATCAGCGCGACGCTGGCATCGACCGGAACGCCTTCGTTTTTTCTTCATCCAGCCGAGGCGATTCACGGCGACCTCGGCATGATCGTGAGGGGCGACGTCGTCCTCGCGATCTCGAACTCGGGCGAGACCGAGGAGTTGGTGCGGTTGCTCCCGAGCATCAAGCGAATCGGAGCGGAGATCGTTGCCATCACCGGAAATCCACAGTCGTCGCTGGCGCGCGCTGCTGACTTTCATCTCTCCGCGGCAATATCAAAGGAAGCGTGTCCGCTCGGCCTCGCGCCGACTGCATCGACGACAGCGACGCTCGCCCTCGGCGACGCGTTGGCGATGGCACTTCTTCTGCGCAAGGGATTCAAGGAAGAGGATTTCGCATTTCTTCATCCCGGCGGAAAGCTCGGCAAGCGCTTTCTGCGCGTCAGCGATCTGATGCACGCGGGCAAGTCGGTGCCGTCGGTTCCGCTGAACACGCCGATGCACGACGTCATCTACGAGATGTCCGACAAGGGCTTTGGCATTACCGCGGTCGTCGACGATCAAGGTGTCCTTGCCGGAGCGATCTCGGACGGTGATCTTCGCCGCCTTTTGCAGCGCGACACCGATGTGCTGAAAAAGACAGCGGCCGACAGTATGAAGCCCGATCCTGTGACGATCGACGGGAAGGAGCTGGCGTCCGCGGCGCTGGAGATGATGGAACAACGGAAGATTACGTCGATCTTCATTACCGATGCATCCGGCCGCGTCGAAGGTATCATTCACCTCCACGACCTCTGGGGTCTGGAGCTCTTCTGATGGATTCTTCGACAACAGTGGTACTGCGTTATCGCGATGGGCGGACGGAGCGCGTTTCGCTCGTCGAGACCGATATCGATTCGCAAATCGTTCGCGTCACTCGCGAGGGAGGCGCCGCGGAAGACGTGCCGTTTTCTGCGCTGAAGGCGATCTTCTTTCCGCGCACGACGTCCGAGGTGGAAGAACCGGCCGGCAGCACGATCGCGGTTGAATTCGCGGACGGCGAAACCATTCGTGGCGTCGCTCAATACAATCCCGAGCGCAACGGCTTCTTTCTTTTCCCGCTCGACAGGAGCAAGAACGACCGCATCTTCGTGGTCAACGCGGCAATCGTTTCGATCGAAGTCGAGAAGTTGTGATTCGCCGGTGCCTGCATTGGTTGATTGATTGGTTGCTGAGTTGCAAGGTAGCTCAACCATGAAAATCGCCACTCTTCTCTTCACCCTCGCAATCACCCTTGCTGCTTCGGCGGCCGAGCTCGACCGCGCCGCCGCCTCGCTGCCCGGCACCGAAGCGCAGTTCACGCAACGCTTCACGCCGAAAGGATTCAAGAACGGACAGGTCGAAAGTGGGACGGTTGTTTTCGGACCGCTGCCGATGATGCGTTGGAGCTACGCCCGCCCCGAGCAGAAAGTATTCGTCTTCGATGGCAATCGCTCATGGCTCTACATCGCCTCCGAGAAACAGGTGACCATGACCACGCTCGACGAGAAGCAACGCAGCGAACTGCCATTTCTCCTGATTGGCGACCCGGCGGCGCGCGACCGCAATTTCGTCGTGCACGAAACGACGCGCGGAGCTTCCATCGTGGCCACGCTTCAGCCGCGCACACCTTCGGCGATGATCCGCAATGTCACGATCACGATCGCCGCGGCAACGCACTCGATTCAGCAGGTGTCTTACTCGGATCGCGAAGGCAACGAAACGACGTTCGATTTTTCCGGCTTCACCAAACGAAGCGTATCGCCCGATTTTTTCCACTTCACGCCGCCGGCCGGCGTGGCAGTCGTGGAACAATGAACTGATGGCCCGTGCGGAGCGGAGTGGTTTCTCCCACACCCCACCCCCGACTCCCCACACCCCGACCAGGAGGTCCCTTGGCTCAGGAATTCTCATTCGACGTTGTCTCGAAAACTGAAATGCAGGAAGTGTCGAACGCGGTGCAGCAGGCGCAGAAAGAGCTGGCCCAGCGATTCGATTTCAAAGGGAGCAAGAGCTCGATCGAGCTTGCCGCCGAAGAGATCGTGCTCGCCAGCGACGACGAAGGAAAGCTGCGCAGCGTCAAGGACATCCTCGAATCGAAACTCGTGAAGCGTGGCGTGTCGCTCAAGGCGATGGATTACGGCGTGCTCGAGCAGGCCATGGGCGGCACCGTGCGGCAGCGCGCAAAGATCGTTCAGGGGATCGAGATCGAGAAAGCGAAGGCGATCGTGAAAGCGATCAAAGAGGCCAAGATCAAGGTTCAGGCCTCGATTCAGAGCGATCAGGTCCGCGTCACCGGGCGCACGAAAGATGATCTGCAGAAAGCCATCGCCCTCGTGAAGGGAAAGGATTTCGGAATCCCGCTGCAGTTCACCAACTATCGCGGTTGAGGCTTCCTGACCAATTCGTTTATTCTGTCCCCCGTGACGTCGCCTCCCATCACCAGCGCGCCGGTCGAGTTCTCGCACGCCGAACGGCTCCTCGACCTTGTCGCGCCGAAGCTCCAGCTCGTCGAGCTCGAGTTGAAGCGCAACTTCGAGTCGGGCATCAAGACCCTTCACGACGTCGGCGAGCACATTCTCGCCGGCGGCGGCAAACGGTTACGTCCGGCGCTGCTGCTGCTCGTCGCGAAAATGCTTCGCTACGAAGGGCATCGCGACGTGACGTACGGCGCTGTCGTCGAATTCATTCACAACGCCACGCTCGTTCATGACGACATCATCGACGAGGCCGAGGTGCGGCGCGGGCGGACTTCGATCAACTATCGATGGGGCAACAACCTGACGGTCCTGGTCGGCGACTACATCTTCATGCATTCGATGTCGATGGCGCTGGTCGACGGCAATCTCGATATCCTGCGCCTGCTCTCGACGACGACCATCAAGATGATCGAGGGGGAAATCCTCGCGCTCGAGCACAACGGACGCGCCGATGTTTCCGTCGACGATTACTTCACGATCGTGGAGCGAAAAACGGCGCTGCTGTTCGGCGCCTGCTGCCGCATTCCTGCGTACCTCGTCGATCAACCGGAAGCGATCGGTCAGTCGCTCTTTTCGTACGGCGTCAACCTCGGCATCTGTTTCCAGCTCATCGACGACATTCTCGATTTCACCTCGAGCACCGAAGTCCTTGGCAAGCCGGCGCTCTCCGATCTCAAAGAAGGCAAGTTGACTCTCCCCCTGATCCTGGCGATGCCTCGGGCCACCCCAGCCGAGCGCGAGAAGATCGCGCTCATCGCCGCGATGAAGTCGTTCGAAGGGATCGATCCGGCGGAGATGCTGGCACTGGTGCGCAAGTACGAGACGCTCGATGAGACCCGCGCCATCGCCCGCGATTACGCGAACCGCGCCCGTGCCGCGCTCGAGCCGTTCGCCGGATCCCCCGCGCGTGAAGCGCTGGAAATGGCGCTCGACTTCGTGATCGAGCGGGATCGGTAGGCGCGGTGCTGACATGCCGAGTACTTTATCATAAGAAGTACTCTGTGTGAAATGATCTAGCGTTCGAACGCTAATCTGCATTTTCGCGGAAGGTCCAGTGCCGCTGACGCGGCACAAAGTCCAAGATCACGCGCTTCGAGGGGTGCTCGCAAAAAGCGCTCGCACCCCTCGCTACCCTCTGGGGCCGCTAACGCGGCGAGGCCGAATCTGCGGGGTTGGGGCCGCTGACCGGCGAGGCCGGATCTGAGGGTTGGTCCCACTCAGAAACACTGAGCAAGGACTTCGAAGACGGCTGTTACGGCGTGGCCAAGGCACTTCTTAAGAAGCACCGAGCAAGGACTTCGAGGACACCTGATACGGCGTAGCCAAGGCACTACTTGAGAAACACTGAGCAAGGACTTCGAGTACGCCTGGTACGGCGTAGCCAAGGCACTTCTTAAGAAACACTGAGCAAGGATTTCGAGAACACTTGGTACGGCGTAGCCAAGGCGGCGAGCCTATGGCGCTCGCGCCGCGTCAGCGGCATCCGAAGGTAGCCAGGCGTGCGAGCGCTTTTTGCGAGCACGCCTGGAAGATGGATTGCGGCGATTTGTGCCGCGTCAGCGGCACTGGAAGAATCGCACCGACAAGAGTGTCTGTGCGACACAACCCCCTCACGATCGAGCGACTCGAAGCCGGAAGTGATGTGGCACAGACTCCCTCGCCTGTGCTGGAGGCCAGCTACGACAGCAGCTCCATGATCTCGGCCATGCCGGCGCGGGCGCGCAACTGGATACTCTCGCTGTCTCGCCCGCCGCTGATGCGCAGCACTTTGTTGTACTGCTCGATCGCTTTCGCGTAGTCCTGCAGGCAGCGATGGTAGATCTCGCCCTTGCAGAGCTTCGCTTCGGCGTTGAGTGGATCTAGCTCGAGGATCTTGTTCAGGAAGATGAGCGCTGCGTCGTACTTCCGCTCATCGAGCGCCATCTTGTAGCGGAGCCGGTAGAGCGTGATCAGCTCGTTGTTCTTCGGAGCGATCCAGGCACCCGGCAGGTAGTTGCGAATCGCCGACAAAAGACGATTGTCGTGATTGGAATTCGAGCGCTTGATCTCCAGCCGCTGTCGCATCACTCACACCCTCCCGTAATCTGTTTCACTCGAATGACGTCATCTTAGTTTCGGAATGGACGATCGTCAAGAGGTTGACTATTGACGCGGGGGTCGCCGATCGGGGGTCGGGTGTCGGAGCTCAGCTTCCCGCGATCTTCGACTCCCGACACCCGACACGCGACTCCCGCTTTCAGCTACCATCTTCCCCAATGCGCAACGCCATCTACCCGGGCTCGTTCGATCCGCTGACCAACGGGCACCTCGACATCATCCGCCGCGGTGCGCAGCTCTTCGACCGCTTCCTGGTCGCGGTGCTTGAGAATGAAGGGAAGTCTCCCCTATTCTCCGTCGCCGAACGAATGGAATTGATCCTCCGCTGCACCTCGGATATCCCAAACGTCGAAGTGCATTCGTTCTCGGGACTGCTCGTTGATTTCATGCGGCATGTCGATGCCACGGTCGTCGTGCGCGGCATCCGGGCGGTTTCGGATTACGAGTACGAGTTGCAGATGGCGCTGATGAATCGCGAGCTTCATCCGCAGTCGGAGACGATCTTCATGCTCCCCGCCGTCGAGTACACCTACGTCTCCTCCCGCCTCGTCAAAGAAGTCTTCCGCCTCGGCGGCGACGTCGGCCGGCTCGTCCCGCCGACTGTTCTCGCTTCGCTCAAGGCGCGGTTGCCGGTCACCGCGGGATAGTCATTCGCTGCGCGGATCGAGCGCATCGCGAAACCGATCGCCGATGATGTTGAATGCGGCGACGGTCATGAAGATCGCGAGCCCCGGGAAGACGATCAGCCACCACGCGTACTCGACGAACTCTTTCGCCGAGGAGAGGATGCTTCCCCACGTTGCAGTCGGGAGCGGAACGCCGAGTCCGAGGAAGGAGAGGGCGGACTCGGTGACGATGGCGTAGGCGACGCCGAAGCTTGCGGAGACGAGGACGGGAGCGAGTGCGTTCGGCAGCAGGTGGCGGAAGATGATGCGGTAGTCGCGCGCACCGCTCGCGCGCGCGGCGTGCGCGAACTCCATCTCGCGAAGGCGCATCACTTCGCCGCGAACGTAGCGCGCTTCGCTCGTCCAGTTGGTGAGGGCCAGGGCCAGCATGATCGTCCAGATCGAAGGCCCGAAAAACGCGACGATGGCCAGGACGAGAAAAAGAAACGGGAAGCAGAGGATGATCTCGATGAGGCGGGACACGATCCAGTCGCTCGCGCCACCGTAGAAACCTGCGATTGCGCCGAGAAACGAGCCGGCGAGCGCGGACATGGCGGTGGCGATGAGGCCGACCGTGAGCGAGACGCGCGCGCCGTGAATCATGCGCGCCAGCACATCGCGTCCGAGCTCGTCGGTGCCGAGGCGATGATGTGCGTCGGGAGGGTGAAGCCGGTTGGCGATATCGATCTCATTCGGTCCGAACGGAATCGGCGACGACTTCGACGCCGCGAGAAATGGCGCGCCGAGGGCGATCAGCGACACGACGCCGACGTATGCGAGCGCAACGAGCGCGAGCTTGCTGCGCCGGAAGCGCCGCCACGTGATCCGCCACATGCGCTATCTCCCCTCCAGGCGGATGCGCGGATCGGCGACGGCATAGAGGATGTCTGCGAGCAAACTGGCGAGGAGTGTGGCGACGGCCGTGGCGACGGAGAGGCCGAGGATCGTCGGATAGTCGCGCGTGGAGATGGCGTCGAAGTAGAGACGTCCAATCCCATCCCACTGAAAAATCTCTTCGACGATGACGCTGCCGGAAACGAGATACGGCAGCGTGAGTCCGAGAAGCGTGATGAGCGGAATCAGCGCGTTGCGCAGCGCGTGATGCCAGAGAACGGCGGCCGAGGTGGCTCCCTTGGCGCGCGCAGTGGTGATGAAATCCTGGCGGATCACTTCCGTCAGCGCCGATTTCGAGAAGCGCGCGTAGATCGCCATCTGCGCGTATGCGAGCGTGACGACCGGGAGGATGAGATGCAACGCGCGATCGGCGAGCTTCGAGCTCAGACCGAGGTCGAGGTAATTGTCCGAGGTCATTCCGAAGAGCGGCAGAACGTGGAAGTGAACGGAGAAGAGTTGCATCAGCAGAAGCGCAACCCAGAAGCTCGGCAGTGAATAGAGGAGAAAGAAGGCGACACCTGATGCTCGCTCGGAGGCCCGGCCGGAACGCGTTGCGCTCCAGAGTCCGATCGGAACACCGATCAGTGCCGCGACGAGAAACGCGATCAGATTGAGGATGAACGTATTC
>DATAMS010000075.1:0-7962 GCA_036260495.1 Thermoanaerobaculia bacterium | reverse complement strand
ACTGTCACATCAAGTCGCCGATCGATGGGCGCATTGGCATTCGCTCGGTCGATCCCGGCAACATGGTTCACGCGTCCGATCCGAACGGTCTGATCGTCATCACGCAGTTGCAGCCGATCGCGGTTCTCTTCACGGTACCCGAGGACAGCCTGCAGGCGGTCGCGCAGCACATGCACGGCGGATTGCCGGTCGAAGCGTGGAGCCGCGACAGCACGCAGAAGCTCGCCGACGGCCGCCTGCTGACCATCGACAACCAGATCGATCCGAACACCGGCACGTTCCGCTGCAAAGCCGTCTTCGATAATCGCGACGGCGCTCTCTTTCCGAACCAGTTCGTCAACGCGCGGCTGCGTGTCGATGTCCGGCACAACGCGCTGACCGTTCCGACCGCTGCGGTGCAGCACGGCTCGCAGGGAACGTACGTTTACGTCGTTCAACCCAACAAGACCGTCGATGCGCGGCCGGTCGCGATTGTGATGACCGAGGGGACGACGGCGGTGCTGGGTGGGGGAGTGAATCCTGGCGATCAGGTCGTGACCGACGGAGCGGACAAGCTGCAGCCGCACGGCAAAGTGGAAATCGCAGGCGCACGCGGTGAACGCGGTGGCGGCGGGAAACCAGGCGCCGGCGGAGGCAGGAGGAAACAGGCGGGCCAGCCGTGAATCCATCCCGCATTTTCATCTTGCGGCCGGTCGCCACATCGCTGCTGATGGCGGCGATCCTGCTCGCGGGCTTCGTCGCATTTCGCCAGCTTCCCGTTTCGGCGCTGCCGCAAGTCGACTATCCGACGATCCAGGTGCTGACGTTCTATCCGGGCGCCAGTCCCGACGTGATGACATCGTCGGTCACCGCGCCGATGGAGCGCCAATTCGGACAGATCCCCGGCCTCACGCAGATGAGCTCCACCAGCTCGTTCGGCGGCTCGCTCATCACGCTGCAGTTCGATCTCAAACAAAACATTGATGTGGCAGAACAGGAAGTGCAGGCCGCGATCAACGCTGCGGCGAGCTTTCTTCCGCGCGACCTTCCCAACCCGCCGATCTACAGCAAAGTCAATCCCGCCGACACGCCGATCCTCACGCTGGCGCTGACGTCGACGCAGCTTCCGCTCAGCAAAGTGGAGGACCTCGCCGACACGACCCTCGCGCAGAAAATCTCGCAGCTTCCCGGCGTCGGCCTGGTCACGATCAGCGGCGGCCAGAAACCGGCCGTGCGCGTGCAGGCCAATCCGTCGGCGCTCGCGTCGTATGGATTGAGTCTCGAAGATTTGCGCACCGGACTCGCGGCCGCGAACACCGACCAGGCCAAAGGCAACCTGCAAGGTCCGTCGCAAAGTTTCAGCATCGGCGCGAACGATCAGATCTACGCCAGCGCCGACTACAAGCCGGTCATCATCGCCTATCGAAACGGCGCGCCCATCCGCGTGGGCGATGTGGCCAGCGTCGTCGATGGCGTCGAGAACGCGCAGCAGGCCGCGTGGATGAACGCCACGCCGGCCGTGATCATGAACGTGCAGCGGCAACCCGGCGCGAACATCATCAACGTCGTCGACCGCATCGAGCAGCTTTTGCCGCAGCTCTCCGCGAGCCTTCCGCCAACAGTCAAAGTGACGGTTCTCACCGACCGCACCGTCACCATCCGTGCATCGGTACACGACGTCGAGATCGAGTTGCTGCTCACGATCGCACTCGTCGTGATGGTGATCTTCCTTTTCCTGCGCCGCCTGTCGGCCACGATCATTCCGAGCGTCGCGGTTCCGCTTTCGATCGTCGGCACCTTCGGCGTGATGTACCTCCTCGGCTACTCGCTCGACAACCTCTCGCTCATGGCGCTGACGATCTCGACGGGATTCGTCGTCGATGACGCCATCGTCATGATCGAGAACATTACGCGCTACATCGAAGATGGCCACGCGCCGCTCGAGGCCGCGTTGATGGGCTCGAAGCAGATCGGCTTCACGATCGTGTCGTTGACCGTATCGCTGATCGCCGTGCTCATCCCGCTGCTCTTCATGGGCGACATCGTCGGGAGGCTCTTTCGCGAGTTCGCCGTCACGCTCAGCGTCACGATTCTCGTCTCAGCCGTCGTCTCGCTGACGCTCACGCCGATGATGTCGGCCAAGCTGCTCAAGGCCGACAAGAAGGGCGAGGAGAGCCGCTTCTACCTCAAATCGGAAGAGCTCTTCAATCGCGTGATTGCGTACTACGGCCGCACGCTGCAGTTCGTGCTGCGGCATCAGACGACGACGTTGATCGTCACCTTCGCCACGCTCGTGCTGACGCTGATCCTCTACATCATCGTGCCGAAAGGCTTCTTCCCCGTGCAGGACACCGGCGTGATTCTCGGCATCTCCGAAGCGCCGGAGACGACGTCGTTCGCGCGGATGGCCGACAGGCAGCAAGCGCTGGCGGATGTGGTGACGAAGGATCCGGACGTTGCGAGCATCTCCTCGTTCATCGGCGTCGACGGCACGAACATGACCTCGAACATCGGCCGGATTCAGATCAACCTCAAGCCGCGCGGCGACCGGAAATCGGATGCGTCGGCAATCATCCGGCGTCTCCAGCCGAACGTGGCGAAGGTAGCCGGCATCACGCTCTTCATGCAGCCGGTGCAGGATCTCTCGGTCGAAAACCGCGTCAGCCGCACGCAATACCAGTACACGCTCGAAGACGCCAACGCCGCCGAGCTCGCGGAATGGACGCCGAAGGTCATCGCGAAGCTGCAGACGATTCCTGATTTGCGCGACGTCGCAGGCGATCAGGGCACCGGAAGTCTCGAGGCCGATCTCGTCGTCGATCGCAACACCGCCTCGCGGCTCGGCGTGACGCCGCAGATGATCGACGATACGCTCTACGACGCCTTCGGCCAGCGTCAGGTCTCGACCATCTTCACGCAGCTCAATCAGTACCACGTCGTGCTCGAAGCCGATCCGAAACTGCAGCTCAGTCCCGACGCGCTGCAGCACATCTACGTCCACGCGTCGCCGAATGGTGGAGGCGCAGCCAGCACGGGCGGCACGGGAACGCCGGCGGTCGGCGCCGCGGCTGCATCGCAAACCGCGCAAGCTGCGCCGGCCGCGACATCGGCCACATCATCGACGCCCGGCACGACCTCGCCTGTGCAAGGACTCTCTGGAACGCGCGAGCAGATCATTCCCCTGAGCAGCTTCGCGCGTTTCGAAACGAAGCCCGCACCGGTTGCCATCAATCACATCGGTCAGTTTCCTGTGGCCACGATCTCATTCAACCTCGCGCCCGGCGCGTCGCTCGGCAACGCCACGAAGCAGATCGACGCCGCGACGGCGCAGCGCGGAATGCCGGCCAGCATCCACGCCGAGTTCCAGGGCACCGCCGCCGTCTTCCGCAGCTCGCTGGCAAACGAGGGCTATCTCATCCTTGCCGCGCTGATCACCGTCTACATCGTCCTCGGCGTGCTGTACGAAAGCTACATCCACCCGCTCACGATTCTGTCGACGCTCCCGTCGGCCGGCGTCGGCGCGATCGTGGCCCTGATGCTCTTCCACATGGAGCTAAGTGTGGTCGCGCTGATAGGCATTATTCTGCTCATTGGTATTGTGAAGAAAAACGCCATCATGATGATCGACTTCGCGCTGGAGGCGGAGCGCGAACAGAACAAACCGGCGCAGGAAGCGATCTACGAAGCCTGCCTGCTCCGATTCCGCCCGATCATGATGACGACGTTCGCCGCGCTCTTCGGCGGCCTCCCGCTCGCTCTCGGCACCGGCACCGGCTCGGAGCTGCGCCACCCACTCGGCGTCACGATCGTCGGCGGTTTGCTCGTCAGCCAACTCCTCACGCTCTACACCACGCCCGTCGTCTACATCTGGTTCGACAACCTCGCCAAACGGATCAAACGCAAAGTGCGCGCCGGCAATCGAGTACACGGAGTACAACCGGCTGAAGCGGAAGGATGAAAAAGAAGCATTTCACGCGGAGACGCGGAGGACACGGAGAACCCAACTCCGCATCTCCGCGCCTCCGCGTGAAACGGCTTGATCTTCGTTAACTATGAGTTTCTCCGAGCCATTCATCCGCAGACCGGTCGGCACTTCGCTGCTCAGCGTGGCCATCCTGATGGCCGGTGCGCTCGGCTACATGAACCTTCCCGTCGCGCCGTTGCCGCAGGTCGAGTTTCCGACGATCTCCGTGAACGCGGGATTGCCGGGCGCCGATCCGGAGACGATGGCGTCGTCCGTTGCCACGCCGCTGGAGCGGCAATTCGGACGCATTGCCGGCGTGACGCAGATGACGTCGAACAGCTCCTCGGGATCGACAAACGTCACGCTGCAGTTCGAGCTCGATCGCGACATCGACGCCGCAGCGCGCGACGTGCAGGCGGCCATCAACGCCGCGCGCGGACAGCTTCCGGCCAACCTGCCATCGAATCCGAACTGGCGCAAAGTCAATCCCGCCGACGCGCCGATCATGATTCTCGGCCTCACTTCGGACGTGAAAACGCAGCCGCAGATGTACGACGTCGCCGACTCGGTGCTGGCCCAGAAGATCGCGCAGATCGACGGCATCGGACAAGTCTTCGTCGGCGGCAGCTCGCGGCCCGCCGTGCGCGTGGAAGTCAATCCGCTGCAGCTCAGCAAACTCAACGTCGGCATCGATCAAGTGCGTGCCGCGATCGGCACCGCCAACGCGAACCGTCCGAAAGGCTCGATCTCCGGCCCGGGCAACGTCTGGATGCTCCAGACCAACGATCAGCTCTTCAAGGCCAACGAATATCGCAGCCTGATCGTGGCATCGCGCGACGGCAAGCCGGTGATTCTTTCCGAGGTGGCGCGTGTCGAGGACTCGGTGGAGAACATCAATAGTGCGGGCTCTGTGAACGGCAAGCCGGCCATCTCACTCGTCCTCTTCCGTCAGCCGGGCGCGAACATCATCGGCACCGTCGACCGCGTCCGCTCCATGATTCCGCAACTCCAGGCGACGATCCCGCCGTCGATCCACCTCGACGTCGTCCTCGACCGCACCGGCACCATCCGCGCCTCGGTCATCGACGTCGAATGGACTCTCGGCATCTCGATCCTGCTGGTCATCCTCGTCGTCTTCCTTTTTCTTCGCAGCGGCTGGGCCACGGTCATTCCGAGCGTGGCCGTGCCGCTCTCGCTCATCGGCACGTTCGGCGTGATGTATCTCCTCGGCTACTCGCTCGACAACCTCTCGCTCATGGCGCTGACCATTTCGACAGGATTCGTCGTCGACGATGCCATCGTCGTGATCGAGAACATCAGCCGCCATCTCGAAGACGGCATGAAGGCGCTCGATGCCGCGCTGCTCGGCGCGCGCGAGATCGGCTTCACCGTCTTTTCGATGAGCACGTCGCTCATCGCCGTCTTCATCCCCATCCTGCTCATGGGCGGCATCGTCGGAAGACTCTTTCGCGAGTTCGCTGTGACGCTGAGCGTGGCCATCGTCTTCTCGCTGATCATCTCGCTGACGACGACGCCGATGATGTGCGCGAAGTTTCTTCGCTCCGAAAAGGACCGCAAGCACGGCCGCTTTTATCGGGTCAGCGAGCGCGCGTTCGACCATCTCCGAAGCGGTTACGAGCACACGCTCGACGTTGTGCTCGACCACCGCCTTCCGGTTCTGCTGGTAACGCTGGCAACGATCGGCTTCACCATCTATCTCTACATCGTCATTCCGAAAGGCTTCTTTCCCTCGCAGGACACCGGGCGCCTGAACGGAAATGTTCAGGGCGCGCAAGACACCTCGTTTTCCGCGCTGATCGCGAAACTCAACCAGTTCATGCGCATCGTCGAGAAAGATCCTGCCGTCGAGAGCGTGGTCTCGTTCACCGGCGGTGGCCGCGGCGGCAGCTCCGCCAGCATGTTCGTAACGCTCAAACCGCTGAACGTCCGCAAGGCCTCGGCGCAGGAAATCATCGCCCGCCTTCGCCCGAAGACGTCGCACATTCCGGGCGCGCAGCTCTTCCTCACCGCCGTGCAGGACGTGCGCGTCGGCGGTCGTCAGAGCAACGCCGAATATCAGTACACGCTGCAAGGCGACAACGTGGCCGACGTGATGACGTGGGCGCCGAAGCTCTCCAAAGCGATGCAGAAAATGAAGGAGCTGAAGGACGTTTCCAGCGACCAGCAGAATCAGGGATTGCAGGCCTCCGTCGTCATCGACCGTCAGACTGCCGCACGTCTCGGCGTCTCGCTCGCCTCAATCGACAGCACGCTTTACGACGCCTTCGGCCAGCGTCAGGTCTCAGTCATGTACAGCGGCATGAACCAGTACCACGTGGTGATGGAAGTCGATCCGAAGTTCAGCAACTCGCCCGCGGCATTGAGCAACGTCTACGTTCACTCATCGACCGGCCGCGAAGTGCCGCTCAGCGCCATCGCGCACTTCGGTCTCGATCAAACGCCGCTCTCCGTTCCGCATCAAGGCCAGTTCCCGGCGGTGACGATCTCGTTCAATCTCGCACCGGGAGTCTCGCTCGGCAATGCCACCGCTGCGATCGAAGACGAAGAGCGGAAGATGGGGATGCCGTCATCGATTCATCCCGGCTTTCAGGGAACGGCGCAGGCGTTTCAACAATCACTGTCGACGGAACCGATGCTGATCCTCGCCGCGCTCCTCGCGGTCTACATCGTGCTCGGCATCCTCTACGAAAGTCTCGTGCACCCAATCACGATCCTCTCCACGATTCCCTCCGCCGGCGTCGGCGCGCTGATCGCCTTGCTGCTCACCAACACCGAGTTCACGATCATCGCGCTGATCGGAATCATCCTTCTGATCGGTATCGTCAAGAAGAACGCCATCATGATGATCGACTTCGCGCTCGAGGCCGAGCGGAAGCACGGCAAGAGCGCCCGCGAAGCCATCCGCGAAGCCTGCCTCCTCCGCTTCCGCCCGATCATGATGACGACCATGGCCGCACTCTTCGGCGGCCTCCCTCTCGCGCTCGGCGGCGGCACCGGCAGCGAGCTCCGCCGCCCCCTCGGCATCGCCATCGTCGGCGGCCTGATCATGAGCCAGATGCTCACCCTCTTCACGACCCCGGTGACCTACATGTACCTCGACAAGCTGCGCCTGCGCGGCCGCGAGAAGGAACCGGCGGCGGAACCGGTGGGGGCGTAGGTTCGCGCGTCAGGCTCTCGTGCAGCTCTGGCCTCCTTCCAACCATCGAGGCGGGACGCCTCGATGGCCGCGAGCGAGACGCTCGCACTCCTCAGTGCGTCGAAAGGAGTGCGGTCGTCTCGACCGCGGGCACTTGGGCGTCCCCGCCCGAGTGCTGTCAGGGCGGAGGTCGCAATTCGCCGACGTTCTTGCTTGCGCGAGTACGGCTCCGTAGTTTCTGCCGCGCAAACTCCTAGTCGCCGCCCAGAAGACTTCCGAAGCTTCTTGCGGATTGAGCGCACTTCGTCGGGCTCAAAAACAAACCTGCGCGAAGGCGCCTCTTCGCCACGATGAATCCGGCCAGCCTGCTTAATGCTTTCTACAAGCTCAGAAAAAAGTTGCTTCTTCATTTGGCACCATCACCCAACTACGACAACACCCTCGCCAGAAAATCGGGATGAATGCTCCACCCTAAGAATCCCGCCAGACCGAAGATCACGCCGAGGAACATGAAGATCGATGCGAGGCCGAGGAGCCACCATTTTTTTGTCAGGGCCGTAATGCCGAAGAGGGCGATGGCGACGGAGATACACGCTTCCGACATATCGAACTGATCGTCGTGTACGTTCAGCGCGTCGTACTCCTTCTGAAAACCCTCGGCCTGTTTCTTGATGTCCTCTTTTTCCTTCGTGTACTTTTTCACCTGCGACTGATACGACGCGATCTTCTGATCGATCAGCGCCGCAAATTTCGGATCGGCGAGGATCGTGCGCTGCAGCGTGAGCTGATCGAGCACCGACTCCGCCAGATTCAACTTCATCCCCTTGGCCTGGTAGTAGGACCATTGATCGACGCCGTTCGA
>DATAMS010000034.1:0-3413 GCA_036260495.1 Thermoanaerobaculia bacterium | reverse complement strand
CCCAGCGGCTCCGGCACGTCACCCATCGTCTGGATTCCTATACGATCTCAACCACCATGGAGCTCGACATCTTCTTCTCCATCTCGCAGACCGAGGTCGATGGGTATCTTCCGGGCGAGCGGGTCATGTTCGAGAATTTCTTCGAACAGGTTGTGCTTGCGGACCGGCTTGGATTCGGAACGGCGTGGATTGCGGAGAGCCATCTCTCGACCGAAGTTCAGAAGACGAATCCGGGCGCGGTGATCCCGCATTTTGTGGGCGAGATCGGACTGAACACCGACATTCTGCAGCTCGCGCATCGCGTGTTCGCGAAGACGAAAACGATCGGCGTGGGCTCGGCGATCATGAACGTTCTCTGCAACGGCGGGCCGATCGCAGCCGCGGAGCGCGTGAAGACGTTTCTTGCGCTTCACGGTCTCGATCCGGAGGAGCGGCGCCTGCTGACGATCGGGTTCGCGGCGGGGCGGTTCCCGTTCATCAACATTCCTTACGGCATCGTGCCGCGCAATTCGGTGGAAGAGGCGGCGTGGCCGGTGGTGAAGAGCCGGATTTTCGACGAGGCAACGGAGATCTTTCTTCGCCTGTTGCGCGGCGAGACGCTCAACTCGTCGATGATCACGCAGCGATCCATGCGCCGTTCCGACTTTCGCAGCGACGCCGACTGGCAGCGCGTCGTCGAGGCGTACGGGCAATCCGTCGACGAGATCCCGGTTGCGCCGCGATGGGTTTTTCCGAATCTGAAGATCGTGCCGCAGGAATCGCGGATGGATCTGCTCCGGCTGTCGATCGGATCGCACGACGCGGCTGCGCAGATTTTCGCGAACACAATTTTGCCCGTTGGAGTGTTCAATCTCTCGATCACACCGGGCGACGAGATTCAGAAGACGAACGAGCGGATGCGCACGGCTTACCATCCCGACGGCGGCGGCTGGAAACGGCGTTTGATGCCGCGCACGGTGCTGGTGTTCATCAACGATGATCCGGATCGGGCGGCCGAAGAGGCGCGGAAAGCGCTGTCGAATTATTGGCGCGCATTGGAAGGAACGCTCGACGAAGAGAAGGTCCGCCGCGCCACGGACAACGCGCTCGTCGGCAATGCGGAGATGATCGCGAAACAGGTAGCCGAGCGCTTCGATCCCGAGGACCGGCTGATGCTCTGGTTCGATTTCAACAATCACGACTCGAAACGCGTGATGAAGAACATGGACGATTTCATGACGAAGGTTGCGCCGGAGATCGGGCGATGAAGAAGCTGCTGGCAATTCTGCTGATCACCGCCGCCTGCGCCACCACGCATCCGCCGGTGATTCACGACCGCGGCGAATACGATCGTCTTGTCGCCGCCGATCCTGACAAGCGCCTCGTCGAGATCACCGACATCCCGCGCGACGTCCGCTACGCCACGACGAACAACTTCATGCACGCGCAGCTCTATCCCGTGGCGAAGGTCTACCTGCGCCGGCCGGCGGCGATCGCGCTGCACGAGATCGAGCGCGAGCTGGCGCGCGAAGGCCTGGGACTGAAGCTGTTCGATGGCTATCGCCCGTATCGCGTCACGGTTCGGATGTGGAAGCCGATCCGCAATCCGGATTTCGTCGCCGATCCCGCGAAGGGCTCGCGCCACAATCGCGGTGCGGCCGTCGATTTGACGTTGATCGATCTGCGAACCGGCCACGAGTTGCCGATGCCGACCGGCTACGACGATTTCACGTCACACGCGCGTCAGGATTTCAACGATCTGCCGGCCGGCGTGATCGCGAATCGCGCGAAGCTGCGCGACGTCATGACGCGTCACGGCTTCGATCCGCTCCCTTCGGAATGGTGGCATTTCGATTTCCGCGGATGGGAGAAGTTTGAATTGCTCGACTTGCCGCTGGATTAGTGCGCTTCGCGCGTTGTCAAAAACCCAGGGCCAGAAACGATGACAACGCGCGAAGCGCAATCAACCGACAACCGACAACGCGGCGCCAGCCGCACTTCTAGAACCTTGTGACCATCGAGATCGAGCCCACGCGGAACAACTGCGAGCGGTCGTAGGCGGCGTCGATCTGGAAGCGGGGCCACGCCAGGCCGGCACCTACGGAGACGTGGTTCAGCGCTTTCGTCTTCGGGAAAAGGATGGCCGGGCCGACCTCGTCGATGTTCGTCACCGGGCCCGTGTAGGTGATGGAGTGCTCGGGGTCGCGCCAATACCCGGCGCGCACCGCGAACGGGATCTTCGTCGAGAAGAAGTATTCGCCGCCAAGGTGCAGCTCCAGGGCATCGTCCGCCTTGTAGGCCTTGTTGATTGCGCGAACGGTGGAGTTGATGGAGACGAAGTCGTCGACGAGGTTCGAGTACTTGACCCGCACCGCATCGGCGTTGATCGTCAGAACGGGGATAGGACGGACCGATACACCGAGGCCGTAGACGTCGGGAATGTGGAAGGTGGTGTCCGCGACCTTCACGAACTGGAAGTTCGTATTCTCGGTCGAGGCGAACGTGGGGGCGACATACTTCGCGCCCTGTTTGTAGACGCCGCCCACCGAAAATTTGTCAGAGGGAGCCCACTTGAAGCCGCCGGTGAAGGTGATGTCCTGTTTGTCCTTGGCCACGTCATTGTTGTTCCGGATGTCGCTCGTGGCCTGGACGGAGATGCTGGAAAAGTCGCCGGTCGGCGTCACACGAAAGGTGAAGGCGGTCTCGTTGAACCGCTGTGCCCGGGCCGTTGCGCCGAACGAGAAGTTGCCGATCTTGTAGGCGACGGCAAGGCCGAAGGTCTTCTCCTGAATCTTGACGGAGCTGAGAAACGGAAGGACGGTGTATTCGATGCAGCCTGGGAACGACTTCTGTCGGAGTGCCTGACATTGAGCGAAGTTGACGGGGCCGCCGATTCCGTTGCCGTTCGTGTCGACAGGGAGGTAGAAGTTGGGTACGTCCGTCTTGATCTGGCCCGTGAAATCGTTGCGGATCGGGACGACCTGGCCGGTTCCTTCGTTGCGCAGCGGCTCGTGGTAGTACGCACCGAACGTGAAGTGCTTGGTCGGGTAGACAAAGCTTGCAAACGTCGGGTCGATGCGCTGGCTGTAGTGGCTGAAGCCGGTGCGGACCAGATCGGGATACGTGCCGCTGGTCGTGAAGACCTGCTGCTCCTGGTAGTTGCGCCCTTCGATGGAGATCTCGGGCTTCCGGAGAATCGTCAGCCCGGCCGGATTGGCTTCCGCGGCGGAGGCGTCGTCAGCGAGACCGAGAAACGCGCCGCCCATCCCCAGCGACCGCGCGCCCGGATTGCCGAAGTTGAACTGCAATCCGGAGAGCGATTCGATGTCGGTGTTCTGTGCGGCAAGCGGAAGCGCGATCAGCGTACAAACCGCGGCCACGAAAGCGAATCTGCGCATGGAAATCCTCCGATGAACGAATTGGGCGAAGGATAG
>DATAMS010000005.1:0-13510 GCA_036260495.1 Thermoanaerobaculia bacterium | reverse complement strand
TTCATTCGCCGTTACGTCGAATGGACGCAGCCGCTTCCCCGCATGGCGAACGGCGCCCAACCTGTTCTTTGCAGCGGTCGGGCCGTGCGCGGATTCACTATCGAAGCGATCACCGTTCATCATGAGTCGTTGCCGCAGCCGATCGCAGCCGTGACCGCGAATGCGATCGCAACCTACAAGCTGCCCGACACGCGGCGCCAGTACCTGCCGCGTCTCCGAGGAAATTTCACGCAGAGCATCAACGGCGGCATCCGCGAAGTACGCGAGATGTACAGCGACGGCAGCCGCGGCGATTTCCAGGTCGCTCCCGACGGCAAGTTCACCTTCGCAGTGCCGCTGCCGGACGGCCCCGGAATCTACACCGTCGTCGTCTGGGTGCACCGTCACGGAACTTCGGGCGATGCGATCCCGGCCAGCAACGTCTCGATCAAAGTCGATCGGCCTGCCGGCACCTTGGTCAGCGGCACGCGCTGATTCCAACCGGCCTGGTTGCTGGTTCACCTCGGCCCCCTCATCCGGCTTCGCCACCTTCTCCCCCAACAAAAAGCGTTGGGGGAGAAGGCGCTCGAATGAGGATTCGTCGCGAATGCTCACGCTGAGTAAGCCCGGCTCTTAGCGCCTTTCAAACGCCTCGCCCCACTCTCCCATCGAGCGCGAAGCCGGATGAGGGGGGCGAACGATCACGATGAACCCACGCGCTCATCCGCGAAGAAATTAGCGAATCCCACCCACGTATACTCGCCCGCCATGTGCGGCATCAACGCCATCTTTGCTTATCGCGACGCCGCGCCCGCCGTCGATCGCGAGGAAGTCATCGCCACGCGCGAATGCATGCACAGCCGCGGGCCCGACGCGGGCGACGCCTGGTTCTCCGACGATGGCCGCGTTGGATTCGGCCATCGCCGTCTGGCCATCATCGACCTCTCGCCCGGTGGCGCGCAGCCGATGCACTTCGGCGCGCTGACGATCGTCTTCAACGGCGAGATTTACAACTATCGCGAACTGCGCGCGCAACTCGAAGCGCGCGGACGGCGCTTCACCACGCAGTCGGACACCGAGGTGTTGCTGCAGCTTTATGAAGAAAAGCAGGAGCAGATGCTCGAGGAATTGCGTGGCATGTTCGCCATCGCATTGTGGGACGGCGAGCGCCGACGCATGCTGCTGGCGCGCGATCCGTACGGCATCAAGCCGCTGTACTACGCCGACGACGGCGGCACGATTCGCGTCGCATCGCAGGTGCGCGCGCTTGCGTCGAGCGCAAACGTCTCGCGGCAATTCGATCCTGCCGGTGCGGCCGGTTTCTTTCTGCGCGGCACCGTCCCCGAGCCGTTCACGATGTACCGAGCCATCCGCGCGTTGCCTGCCGGATCGTTTGCGTATGTCGACGCAAGCGGTGTCCACGAACCGGTTCCTTACTTTTCGATTGCGGCAACGTTGCGCGACGCGGTCGAAAGTGCCGGCACGTTCAACGAAGAACAGCGCCGCGGCATCGTTCACGACGCCGTGCTCGAATCCGTGCGTTACCACATGGTCGCCGACGTGCCGGTCGGCGCGTTTCTCTCCGCCGGCATCGACTCCACCGCAGTCGTTGCCCTCGCGCGCGAGAGCGGCGCGAGCGATCTGCAGACGATGACGCTGCGCTTCGAGGAGTACCGCGGCCGCGTCAATGACGAAGCGCCGCTGGCGGCGTTGGTCGCGCAGCAATACGGCGTGCGCCACGCCATTCAGGAGCTGACGCTGACGCAATTCCGCGCCGAGCTTCCGCGCATTTTTGCGGCGATGGATCAGCCGAGCGTCGATGGCCTGAACTCCTTCTTCATCAGCAAAGCCGCTCACGACCTCGGCCTCAAAGTGGCGATGTCGGGCACCGGCGGCGATGAGCTGTTCGGCGGCTACACATCCTTCCGCGATATCCCCCGCTGGATGCCGATGACCTCGGTGCTGTCGCGCGTGCCGAAGCTCGGCGACGCCGTGCAGCGCGTCAACGCAATGCTCGCGAAACGCAGCCGCCACATCAGTCCGAAAATGGGCGAGATCGTGCGATATGGCGGCAGTTACGCCGGTGCATACCTCGTCAAACGCGGCCGCTTCCTCGCTTCCGAACTTCCCTCGCTCCTCGGCGACGACATCGCGCGCGAAGGTCTGGCCCGCCTCGATCTCCTCCACCTCATCGAGCAAACGGTCACGCCCGATCCCGGCAACGCCTTCGCCCGCGTGGCCGCACTCGAGTCGTCGCTTTACCTGCGCAACCAACTTCTGCGCGACATGGATTGGGCGTCGATGGCGCACTCGCTCGAGGTGCGCGTCCCGCTCGTCGACGCGCATCTCTTACGCAAAGTCGCCCCTGCCCTCGTCACCCGCCGCGCGCGCGGCAAACAACTCCTCGCCTCCGCCGCCCGCCCGCCGCTCCCCGCCGAGGTGCAACTGCGCAGGAAGACGGGATTCACGCTGCCGATCAAAGAATGGCTGACGCAGGAAGCAGACGGCCGCGTCGAATTCGGCAAACGAAGCTGGGCGCGCAAGGTGTACGAGGTGATGTTCGCGAAGGAGCGGGGATATTGGTAGTCGAGTTGGCTAATCTGGCTTTACTGCATAGTGACGGCGACCGCGCTTGCGATAGCTGCAATCAAAACGAAATGGAGTTGACCCGCGTTAGATTTGCTCACCTAACGCGTTGACATGCTCGGCCACGCTCGCTGCCAGCCCTTCCATGTCGTAGCCGCCTTCGAGCAGCGATAGCACCCGCCCGCCGCTGTGACGCGATGCGGTTTCGACGATGCGGCGCGTGATCTCGCCGTACGCTTGCTCGGTGACGCGCATGCCGCCGAGCGGATCGCGGCGGTGGGCATCGAAGCCGGAGGACAGCAGGATCGCTTGCGGCTGATACGCATCGATGGCGCGAACGACGACGTCTTCGACGCTGCGCAGGTAAGCAGCGTCGCCGAGGCCACCTTCGAGTGGGATGTTGAGCGTGGTGCCGTGGCCGGCTCCGGAGCCGGTCTCGCTGACGGCGCCCGTTCCCGGATAGAACGGAAAGCGATGCATCGAGAGGTAGAAGACGTCGTCGCGGTCCCAGAACAGCGACTGCGTTCCGTTGCCGTGATGGACGTCGAAGTCGAAGATGAAGACGCGGTCCATGCCCGGCTGCTCACGGATCCATTCGGCGACGCAGGCGATCGTGTTGAAGAAACAGAAGCCCATCGCTTCGAGACGTTCCGCGTGATGTCCGGGCGGCCGGGCGATGACAAAGGCGCGGTTGTCGTCGCCCGCCATCATTTCTTCGGCAGCGGTGAGCGCGGCACCGACCGCCGTCCGTGCCGCAGCAAACGTCTGCGACGACATCGGATTGTCGATCGAATGAAAGAGTCTCATGCCCGACCGCGACGCTTCATCGAGCGAGCGTTGGTAGTCCGCTGAGTGGACCTTAGCGATCAGGCGATTCGTGTCGCGATGTTCCGCAGTCTCGCGGATGATCTGTCCGTCCAGTCCTGCGCGCGCAACGCCAGCCAGCGCCGCATCGAGCCGTCGCGCGGTCTCCGGATGTCCGACGCCGGTGTCGTGTTTGTAGAAGATGGGATTGGTGTAGATGGAGAGCATTTGTAAGTAGATTAGTGGATTAGAAATCAGGGATTAGAGATGGTGGATGATGGTGGATTAGAGATCAGATGATTCGAACGCGTGGAGAGGAAGCTGTTCGCCTTTCTGATCCACTAGTCCACGAATCGACTAATCCACTGATCGACTGCCGCGCCAACTCCTGACCGCTGACCACTGGCCTCTAACATCGTGGTACAACTTCCCGACTTTGCGCCGCATTCTCCAGGTCACCTCGGTCGTCCTCCTCACGGTTTTTTTCCTGGGACTCTTTCTCTGGAAAAGCAACCTCACCGACGTTTGGCGGATCATGACGGAGACGAGTCTCTGGTGGCTCGCGTCAGCGTTCGCCGTCAACTGGATGACGCTGATCTTTCGAACGATTCGCTGGCGCGTTCTGCTCGCCAGCCCGAAAGCGCCCGGCTTCTATCCGACGTTTTTCGCGAACACGACCGGCTACATGCTCTCGACTGTGCTGCCGATCCGTGCCGGAGACGTGGCGCGGCCGGCGCTCCTGGCGCGACGCACCAACGTCCGTTTCGCCGAGGCGTTGGGAACCGTGCTGACGGAGCGGATCCTCGATCTCATCAGCATTCTCGCCCTCTTCATCTGGTTTGCCGCGATACGCTGGAACGCGTTTCCGAACAACACCGGCGTCGTCCATGGCGGCGCGATCGGGTGCACGATCGTTCTGGTCGCGCTCCTTTCGTTTCTGGTCGGGTTGTACTTTTTTGGAGGAGTCGTCCGGCGTCTGCACGAATGGATCGGACGCATTCTTCCGAAGCGCTTCCGCGAACCGTGGATGAAGTTTTTCGACGCCTTCGCGAAAACACTGGCCATCACCGAGCGTCCGCGCGATTTCTTCACCGTCATTTTCGCCACTGTCGGCGTCTGGCTCTGTCTCACCGCGCAGTACTGGCTTGTCTTCATCGCCGTGCATCATCCGCTGCCGTTCGACTCGACCTTCTTCATCAGCGCCGTGACGACGATCGGAGTGGCCATCCCCACTCCCGGCGGCGTGGGCGGATTCCACAAGCT
The DNA here is from genome assembly GCA_036260495.1 of Thermoanaerobaculia bacterium. Taxonomy (GTDB): domain Bacteria; phylum Acidobacteriota; class Thermoanaerobaculia; order Gp7-AA8; family Gp7-AA8; genus JADGNZ01. The sequence goes on along the minus strand of DATAMS010000005.1, from coordinate 8,878 downwards.
TTGCCAGTGGGCGCTGACATCGTTTTACGGATTCAACATCGACACCTCGGTTGCCACCGCGCTGTTGCTGCACCTCGTCGGCACGCTTCCGGTAGTCATCACCGGCGTGGTGCTTTTCGCACGCGAAGGGCTGCGCTGGCGTGACCTCCGGCGTGCCGCGGAGGATGTGCCGGGCGACAACGAAATGGGTTCGCAGTCGTGATATACGGCCTTCAGAATGCGCTGCCCGTTCTGCGGCAACACGGAAGACCGCGTCGTCGATTCACGCGAGAGCCGCGAGGCTGACGTAATCCGGCGGCGCCGCGAGTGCACCAAGTGCGAGCGGCGCTTCACGAGTTACGAGAAGATCGAGCAAGTGCCGTTTCAGGTGGTCAAGCGCGACGAGCGGCGGGAGACCTACGACCGCGGGAAGCTGATGCGCGGCCTCCAGGTAGCCTGCCGCAAGCGGCCGGTTCCTCAAGAGAAACTCGAGCGTCTTGCCGATGCGATCGAGACCGCCATGCAGGATTCCAGTGAGCGCGAGATTTCGAGCAAGTCGATCGGGACCATGGTCATGGAACGGCTACGCGATCTCGATCCCGTGGCCTACGTCCGATTCGCTTCGGTGTATCGGAGATTCGAAGATGTCGATGCGTTTGTGAAAGAGTTGCATCAGTTGAAGTAGTGCGACGCGATACACGGGAACACGCATTGCACAGCCAGACTGATGGTTTCCCCGAAATTTGAGAGGTAGCGATGACCGACGCGAACGAAGCCGCGAAAGAAGAACCAATCAAAATCCCCGACGTCCTGCCGGTATTGCCGCTCAAGGACCTCGTGATCTTCCCGTTCATCATCGTGCCGTTGTCGGTGTCGCGCGAAAAATCGATCAACGCCGTCGATCAGGCCCTGGCCGAGAACCGCGTCATCATGCTGACGGCGCAGAAAGACTTCCAGAACGAAGACCCGGCCGAGGACGATCTTTATCGCGTCGGAACCGTGGCCATCATCATGCGGATGCTGAAGCTGCCCGACGGCCGCATCCGCATCCTGGTGCAGGGCCTCAGCCGCGCTCGGATCGATTACTTCATCCAGACCGCGCCATTCTTCAAAGCGAAGATCACGCGCATCGAAGAGACGGCATCCAAGGAAAAGGGACTCGAGACCGAGGCGCTCATCCGCGCCGTCAAACAGAACCTCGACCGCGCCGTCGGACTGGGCAAGAACATCAGCCCCGAGGTGATGGTCATCGCCGCCAATCTCGACGATCCGGCGAGACTAACTGACCTGGCAGCATCGAATCTCGACCTCAAACTCGAAGAAGCGCAGCAGATCCTCGAGACGATGGATCCCGTCGAGCGGCTCAAGAAGGTCAACGATCTTCTCTCCCGCGAGATCAATCTGCTGACGATGCAGCAGGAGATCTCGTCGGCGGCGCAGGGCGAGATGAACAAGTCGCAGCGCGAGTATTTCCTGCGGCAGCAACTGAAAGCGATCCAGTCGGAGCTCGGCGAAGGTGAAGACGTCGCCGAGGATGTCGACAATTATCGGAAGAAAATCGAAGAGAAGCAGATCACGTCCGAGGCGAAGGAAGAGATCGAGAAACAGATCAAACGGCTGGAGCGATCGCATCCCGATTCCGCGGAGACATCGATCATCCGCACGTATCTCGATTGGATGACCGGCCTGCCGTGGGGCGTGATGTCTGCCGACAATCACGATCTCGTGCGCGCCCGCACGATCCTCGATGAAGACCACTACGATCTCGAGAAAATCAAAGAGCGCATCCTCGAATATCTGGCCGTGCGCAAGCTGCGCGGGCAGAAGATGAAGGGGCCGATCCTTTGTTTCGTCGGCCCTCCCGGCGTCGGCAAGACGTCCCTCGGGCGCTCGATCGCGCGCGCGCTCGACCGCAAGTTCGTTCGCATCTCCCTCGGCGGCGTGCGCGACGAGGCCGAGATTCGCGGGCACCGGCGAACGTACGTCGGCGCGCTCCCCGGCCGCATCATTCAGGGCATCAATCAGGCCGGAACGTCCAATCCTGTCTTCATGCTCGACGAGGTCGACAAGATCGGCGCCGACTATCGTGGCGATCCATCGTCGGCGCTGCTCGAGGTTCTCGATCCCGAACAGAATTTCTCCTTCCGCGATCATTACCTCGGCGTCCCTTACGACCTGTCGAACGTGATGTTCGTCGTCACGGCGAACGTGCTGGACACGATCCAGCCGGCGTTCCTCGACCGCATGGAAGTCATCCGTCTCTCCGGCTACACGGACGAGGAGAAGCTGGCCATCGCCAAGCAGCACCTCATCCCGAAGCAGATGGAAGAGAACGGCATCAAGGAGACGCCGCTGGTCTGGACCGACTCCGGCATCACGCGCATCATCACCGGCTACACGAAGGAAGCCGGGCTTCGCAATCTGGAGCGCGAGATCGGCACGGTCTGCCGCAAGATCGCGGTGCAGGTGGCGGGCGGTAATCAGGAAGCGAGCTACCGCATCACCGACACATCGGTCGAAAAATACCTCGGGCCGATGAAGCATTTCGCCGAGGAGTTGCTGGAGCGCGATCAGGTCGGCGTGGCCACGGGACTGGCGTGGACCGCGGTCGGCGGCGACATCCTCTTCATCGAAGCGCTGGCCGTGAAGGGCAAAGGAAAACTCGTGCTCACCGGCCAGCTCGGCGACGTGATGAAAGAGTCGGCGCAGGCGGCGCTCACGTACGCACGCGCGCACGCCGACGAGCAGAACATCCCCGCCGATTACTTCGAGACGCACGACATTCACATCCACGTTCCCGCCGGCGCGATTCCGAAAGACGGACCGTCCGCGGGCATCACGATGACGAGCGCGATCATTTCGATGATCACTGGCCGGCCGGTGAAACGAAATGTAGCCATGACCGGCGAGGTGACGCTGCGCGGCGACGTTCTTCCGATCGGTGGACTGAAGGAAAAAGTGCTGGCCGCGCGCGCCGCGAAGATCACCACCGTGATCATGCCGAAGCTTAACGAGCGCGATCTGATCGACGTCCCGGAGCCGATCAAGCGAGACATGCAGTTCTATTTCGTCGAGCACGTCGAGGATGTGCTGAAGATCGCGCTGCTCGACCGCGCCGCCGCCGACCAGAAAACGACGGAACGCTCGGGACGCGAATCGAAGCCGCTGGCCGAGCCGGAGCCGGCACCGGTGGTGGAGCAAGTACCAGTGGCGCAGCCGGGGTAGTGGATGCTGGGTTTCCGGGTTGCAAGGTTGCTGGGTTGCTCGGTCGCAACCCGGCAATCACCGCGATAGAATCCCGTCATGTCCGACATTCCGAAGAGCGCGGTAACCACCGCTGTGCCGCAACCCGGCAATCCGCCTGCTGAGCAACCCAGCAACTCAGCAACCCAGCAACCGATCAACAAAGGCTTCTGGGACGGCGGCGCGCAAGGGCACGGGACGAACAAGGAATCGTCCGGACGGCCGGACGGCTTTCCCGGCAAGCGCTCCAAATCGCGGACCGGCTTCCGGACCGACATCGAGTTTCCGCAAGAATCAGACAACGCCCAGCCGAAGAAGTGAATCCGTGACGGGCGCTGCGACGTAAGTACAACGCCTGGCCATGATGACCGCCGCAATGAACATCAGCGTCGAATCCAGCTCGCTGCTTCCTGCCGTCGCGCGGGGCGATCTCGATGCATTCGAGCGGCTGTACGACCGCCACTCTTCGACGCTTTATGCTCTTCTTCTCCGAATCCTCGCCAATCCCGACGACGCCCAGGAAGTCCTGCAGGAGACGTTCGTGAAGGCGTGGACGAACGCGAAGATGTTCGATGCCGTGCGCGGCAGCGATGTGGCGTGGCTCATCTCGATTGCGCGCAGCCGCGGGATCGACCGGCTGCGATCGCGGAAGATTCGCGGCGACCGCGAAGATGATGCCGGCCGCGAGCTCGCCACCGGAACCGGCTTCGTCGAAAAACGAACTGGCGCCGACGACGCCATCGAATCGGAAGAGCGGATGGCCGTTCGCGGGGCGCTCGCCGAATTGCCGGAACCGCAGCGCGTGGCTCTGGCGCTGGCGTACTTCGAAGGGCTTTCGCAGTCGGAGATTTCCGCGAAGCTCGGCGAGCCCCTCGGCACGATCAAGACGCGGATGCAGCTCGGGATGAAGAAGCTGCGCGAGCGGCTGAAGGCCTACCGATGATGCCGCCTATCAAGAGCCATGCTGAGCTCGAATCGATCGCCGCGCTCGAAGCGATCGGCGTCGCAACGCCGGAAGAAAACAGCGCGTTCCGTGCGCATGCGGCGACTTGCGCGGACTGCCGCCGCGCTCGCGACGAGTTCGAGGAAGCGGCGTCGTTCATCGCACGCGATCTCGCTCCAGTTGCGCCGCCGAGTCAGCTTCGCGGCCGGATCGTCGCGGCTGTCGATGAAGCCGGTGCCGATGACAACGTGGTCGATGCGCGCGAGCGATTCGGCATCAGCCGCTGGTGGATGGCCGCCGCGGTCCTGTTCCTGGCGTTGTGGGGCTGGCGCGAGCTTTCCGTCCGCGTGATGCGCGAGCGGATCAACACGCGCGAAGCGGAGATCCACCGCGTCACGAACGAAAACGAGTTACTGGCGGCTCGCAACGAGAAGCTCGCAGCCGAGATGTCTGCGCTGGCATCGCGCGACACGCGCACGATCGCGCTGTCGGGTCAGCAAGTCTCGCCGTCCGCGTCGGCGAAGGTATTTCTCGAACCGGAGCACCGCCGCGCCGTCGTCTTCTTCTACAACCTGCCGGCGAACGCCGCCGACAAGAGTTACCAGCTCTGGATCCTACGCGCCGATCAACCGAAACCGCAGAGCGCCGGAGTCTTCGACGTCACAAAAAACGGCGCCGCATCGATCTCGATCGAGAACCTTCCGCTGGCGACCGAGATCAAAGGCCTGGCCGTGACGCTGGAGCCGAAAGGCGGCGCCGCCCAGCCGACGAACACGAATTTCTTCGTGGCCGGAAGCACGTAGGAAAGGAATCGGTATGATGGGTGAGTTGTTCGCGTCCGAGGAGACAATCCGATGGCATCGATCACCCTCAATCTTCCCGACGCCCTTCTCCAGGAGCTGAGAAGTGCAGCTGCGGAGTCCGGCGGTCTCGACCAGTACTTCGAGAAGGCGCTTGGACTCAAGAGGCTCGTTGATGACGAGACGAAAAAAGATAACGTCATCGCCATTGCTGACAAGAACGGCAAGGTCCTCAAAACGGTTCGGACGTCATCCAAGTCTGAGTGAGACATGGCTGACGAGACGCCGCCCGAAACGCCTCTTGCGATAGATCTCAACACAGTCACTGTTGCCACGGCGGCGCCCCCGCCGACCGATCCATTCGATCCGGTCAAAGAAAAGGCCTCCGGCGCGCGTGAAGTCGCTCGCGTCCTGGTCTTCACGTTCGCAGCGACGATCGGGGCGACGTTTATCATCATCGCGCTCATCTACTTCCGCAGCTCGTCTCCGGCGCAGGCCAGCGAATTCGTCAAGGCATTCGTTGACGTCATCCCGGTGATGGAGAACTTCGTCACGAAGATCTTCGGCCCGCTTCTCGCGTTTGTCCTCGGCTACTACTTCGGCGAGAAGGGAAAGACAGCATCGACACAATCGTGACGCCGCTCTCACTCGATCCATCCACCACCGCCCTCATCGTCATCGATCTGCAGCGCGGCATTGTGGCGCGGGCCGCCGCACCGCATTCGGCCGCCGATGTCGTCTCGCGTTGCGCGCAGTTGGCGAGAGCGTTTCGCGATTCTGGCGCGCTCGTCGTGCTCGTACACGTTGGGTTCTCGGACGATGACGGCGACCGGCTGAAACCGGCGGCGGACGAAGTTCCTCCTTCGACGCCGCGACCCGCCGATTGGAGCGAGCTCGTTCCCGAGGTCGACCGCCAACCCAGCGATATCGTGATCATGAAGCGGCAATGGGGCGCCTTCTACGGCACAGCGCTCGATCTGCAGTTGCGACGGCGTGGGATCAAGACGCTCGTTTACGGCGGCATCGCCACGAACTTCGGCGTCGAATCGACGGCGCGCGACGCCTACGAGCGCGGCTTCGAACAGCTCTTCGTCGAAGATGCCATGTCCGGACTCACGGAAACCGCGCACACGTTCGCGATCACGACGATCTTCCCGCGCATGGGGCGCGTGCGCTCAACCGAAGCCGTGCTAGCTGCGATCAAAGTCCGATGATGTTGTAGCCGCCGTCGACGAACATCACTTCGCCGGTGATGCCGGCTGACATCGAAGAAAGCAGGAAGAGCGCGGCGTTGCCGATCTCTTCGAGCTCGACGTTGCGGCGTAGGGGCGCGCGCTCGGCGTGGTGCTTGAGCATCCCGGTGAAGCCTTTGATGCCGCGCGCGGCAAGGGTGTTGACCGGTCCGGCGGAGATCGCGTTGACGCGGACGTTTTTGGGCCCGAGGTTGGCGGCGAGGTAGCGGACGCTGGCTTCGAGAGAGGCTTTTGCCACGCCCATCAAGTTGTAGCCCTCTACTGCTTTCTCTGCGCCGTAGTAGGTCAGCGCCAGGACCGCGCCGCCGCCTGATTGTTCGAACAAAGGAAGCGCGGCGCGGGTCAGCGCGACGAGCGAATACGCGGAAATATCGTGCGCCATTTTGAAGCCGTCGCGCGACGTGTTGACGAAGTCGCCCTCGAGATCTTCGCGCGGCGCAAAGGCAACCGAGTGAACGAGCGCGTCGAGCCGGCCAAACTTCTCCCCGACTTCTCGAAACACGCCATCGACCTCGGCATCGATGGTCACGTCGCACGGCAGGATGAGCGAGTCCGGCATCGCCGCGCAAAGCCCTTCCACGCTTTCCTTCAGCCGATCGCCTTGATAGGTGAAGGCCAGGCGCATCCCCTCGCGCGCCAGCGCCTGCGCGATTGCCCAGGCGATGGAACGTTTGTTGGCGACTCCGAAAACGATCCCGGTCTTCCCTTCGAGCAGCGGCATGCTTGTCCCCTTCGGCCACAGATCATAGCAAGCCCTCCGCGTCACTGACTCCGATCGAGGATTGCAGTACCGTATCGCTCATGCGAACAATGGCGCTGCTGCTCCTCCTCGCATCCAACATTGCGCTGGGTCAGATTCGCAGCGATCAGGCGCTGGCCCCAGTGGTTTTCGGCGCCGCCCGCGCGCGGCAGGAATTCGCGCGCGTCGCCTCGGACGGAACGAACTTTTTCGCGGTCTGGCGAATAACCACCGCATCGAATAGGGTCATCGGCGGTGGCCGGATCTCGCCGGCCGGTGAGCTGCTCGACAGGCCCAGCATTCTCATTGCCTCAGGCAGCGCCACCACGCTCGGCGACGCCGACGTCGTTTTCGTGGGAGGCAATTTCCTCGTCGTCTATCAATCAGGGACGTCGGTCCTCACGCGCCGTTTTTCGCGTGAGGGATACTGGGTCGATGCACAACCGTTCATCATCAACAACAGCAGCCTGTTTGGCGGGCTGGCGACCAACGGAAAGACGGTGTTGCTTCCGACCGCACCGAATCGCATCCAAATGCTCGCCGCGGACGGTACGACGCTCGGCCCCGAGCTCGTAATTCCGAACGAGGGCTTCGGCTCGTTGTCCGTCGCCTCCAACGGCGACCGATACCTGATCGCCGTTCCATCGGATTATGTCAATCCTCACGGCGCCCTTGTTCTGCTGACCGGCATGGGCAATTTGCTGGCCGCGAAGCCGATTCCGGTTGCTGACCCGCTGTTCGTGTGGCAGGTAACCGTGGCGTCGAACGGAAGTTCTTTTCTGGTCGGTATGATCACAGATGGACCCGTCGCCTGTATGCATGTCGGCGCGGACGGCAATACGGGCGCGCTAAACAGGCTCGATGGTCCTGCCGGCAGCCGCGGGAAGGTCGTTGCGACGTGGTCGGGCGGTGAATACACCGTGGTCTGGTCACGAACGCTTTCTACTCTTTCGACGCCCGTGGGTATCGTCGGAGCACGCGTCGACGCAGGCGGCCAGCCGATGGACACCACGCCGGTCACGGTTGCCTCCTACACCGCGTACTCCGCCGTCTACGCGAGTGCATGGAACGGACGGGATACGATCATCATCACCGAAGAGAATTACACGCTCACGCCGGCGGCCATTTTCACGTCACTGCCGCAGATCGACGCGGAACCGGCGGCCCGGCGGCGCGTTGCGATCGCCAGCTCCGCGGCCGAGCAAGCCGGCGGGTCGATCGCTTCCAATGGAACGCTCTCTCTGGTCACGTGGCGCGAAAGCTCCGGCCTTGATCACACTATTGTCCGCACCGCCTTCATCGCCGCCGATGGCCAGCTCGGATCCCCCATCGAGCTCGGCGACGCAAATTCGGGAACAACCACCGCCACGACCTCGAACGGCCGGGATTTTTTCGTCGCCTACTACGACACCCATTACCATCTCGTTGGCAGGCGCGTGACGCTCGAAGGATTGCTGGACTCCACTCCCATCGTCATTACTCCCTATAGCACGCCTGGGGATTCTCTTGCCGCCGGCTGGAGCGGCCAGGCATACGTGGTCGTGACTGCAGGGGCCCCGTATGTGACGGTCTCGGGTGTGACTCCGGATGGGATCGTGGCCGTTTCCCGGCAGGTCGTCACGAGCGCTCCCGCCGATGCGGCTGCGGTTTCGTGTGCCGCAAATGCATGCAGCGTCACATGGCACCTGGCCAGTGGTCCTTGTTATTTCGAAGGGTGCCCCGTTATCGAAAACGACGTATTCGCACGCACGAGCGGCAATGGCAACCTTGTCCTGCAGACGTCTCTGACCGATTCTCTCCCCGTCACACCAGCACTTTTACTTCCGGCAACGGACGGCAGGTCTATGTTCGTTTATTCGAACGGCAAGACCATGTATGCGGGACGCATCACCGCGGGAGGCATCGTGCTCGACGCGCCGGC
>DATAMS010000001.1:0-1897 GCA_036260495.1 Thermoanaerobaculia bacterium | reverse complement strand
ACGCTCGTCGATCTCATGCAGAGACACGTCTTCGAACATGGGATCAATCCGTGGACGATCCGTTTGATCGATTGGCTCGCGCCGTTTCCACACAAACATGTCATCACCGAGGGCGTGATCACCGCTGCGTACGCGGGCCATGCGTCCGGATTCTGGGGAAATGTTGCTCGGACGGTTCACGACCTTCTCGTCGGCCCGTACGGCGTCGTCACGATGGCGATCACGTACGCAATCGCGATCGTGCTGCCGGTCGTGGTCACGTTCTTCACGTTCTTCGGACTGCTCGAAGATTCGGGCTACTTGCCGCGGCTGGCCGTCATTCTTAACCGCGGCTTCCGCAAGATCGGACTCAATGGCAAGGCCGTCCTTCCGATGGTCCTCGGACTCGGATGCGACACGATGGCCACGCTGACGACGCGCATTCTCGACTCCAAGAAAGAAGCGACCATCGTCACGCTTCTCCTCGCCCTCGGCGTTCCCTGTTCCGCCCAACTCGGCGTGATTCTGGCCATGCTCGCGCCGCTCGGCATCACGGCAACGCTGATCTGGGTGATGGTGACGCTGGCGACGATCGTTCTGGCCGGCTGGGCGGCGTCGCGCGTCGTTCCGGGCGAGCCGGGCGATTTCGTACTCGAGATTCCGCCGATGCGTGTTCCGCGTCTGTCGAACATCGCCATCAAAGTCGCGGCCCGGACCGAGTGGTATTTGAAGGAAGCCGTTCCGCTGTTCATCGTCGGCACGTTGCTGCTGTACGGACTCGATGCCGTTGGCGCGCTGCGATACATCCAGCGTGTGCTGGGACCGCTCATCGTCGGCGGCCTCGGATTACCTGCCGAAGCGACGAATGCATTCGTCATCGGATTCCTGCGGCGCGACTACGGCGCCGCCGGTCTCTACGCGATGCAGCGCGCCGGCCATCTCACACCCAACCAGGTCGTGATCGCGCTGACCGTGATCACGCTCTTCATTCCGTGCATCGCCAACCTGCTGGTCATGCTCAAAGAGCGCGGCGCGCGGATGGGCTGGGCGATTGCCGGATTCATCATCGTCTACTCGTTCGGCATCGGCGTGGTGATGAATGCCGCGTTCAAGGTTCTCGGAGTCGTGTTGTGAGCGACGAAGCGCACCTGGAGTGTCCGATGTGCGGCACCGATTTCGTCGCCGCGGGATGTCATTCCTCGTGTCCGATCTCGCGCGGATGCGAGATGTCGCGCTGCCCACGTTGCTTTTATGAGTTTGTCGGCAGCGGCCGCATCACGCGCTTGCTGACATCGTTTTTCAAACGGAGGTCCCATGATTCACGCAGCATCCGATGAAGTACTCGAGCGGCTCTGGTACGCGGCGGAGGAAGCGCGTTCGGTGATGTCGCCGGACGAGCTTCACCTCAATGCAGACGATGATGCGGACGGCGTCGATCTCTCCGCCGTGCTCGACGCGTTGATCGCCGAGCGGTTCGTTCAGTTCGAAGCCGGCTATTCGCTGTCGCCTTCGGGTGCGCACCGCGCGCGCGGCATCGTGCGCCGGCACCGGCTCGCCGAAGTGCTCTTCATCCAGGCCTTCGGAACGAATCTGCGTGACGCCGAAGTCTCCGCCTGCGAGATGGAGCACATGCTCTCCGAATCCGTTGTCGATCGCGTCTGCGCCTTTCTCGGCCATCCTCCGGTTTGCCCGCACGGCAAGCCGGTGCCGGCAGGGGAGTGCTGCCGCGTCTATTCGAGTAGCGTGCAGCCGCTCATCCGGCGCGCGACCGAGCTGCCCGTCGGCGCAAGCGCAACAATCGCGTTCATCGCGCCGAAGACGCTCTCGCGCATCGACCGTCTGGCCGCATTCGGAATCGTTCCCGGCAGTGAGATCCGTCTCATCGCGCGGAACCCAAGTTGCGTGATCGGCTGCGGAT
>DATAMS010000698.1:0-2460 GCA_036260495.1 Thermoanaerobaculia bacterium | reverse complement strand
CCGAGGTGCTTTCGGGCGGTGAGCAGAAGATGGTTGTCCTCTTCCTGAAGTTCGCCAAACTCGACCTTTTCCGGCGTCGTTTTGATGAGCCGGCGGTGTTTCTTCTAGACGACGTCGATGCCGAGCTCGACCTTGAAATCCTCGAGCAATTGCTCGTGAAACTCCCCTCCCGAACGCAGGTTTTTGCAACCTCTGCCAAGGAGCGTTTTCTGCGAACGCTGGAGACGGGTCCGCACCGGCGCTTAGTCATTGAAAATGGGCGAGTTGCGGCGACGAGCGATTTGCCGTGAAACGTTCCGTGGAACGCAATATTCGCGGTACAATTCCGGTTCTGAAATCGCGGTCGTAAAACCTCGCGATTGGCTCGTCGGGAGACGCGCCACCTACCGCCCAAACCAACGCCGGAAAACATAAGAATGGCAGACGATTACACGCTTGATGATGCGACAGATGGGACCGGGCCGGAGACGTCCGAGATCACGCCGCAGATGCCCTCGATTGCGGGCGACTACACCGCCGAAGACATCAAAGTCCTCAAAGGTCTCGACGCCGTACGCAAACGTCCGGGCATGTACATCGGCGACACCGATGACATTACCGGCCTGCATCACATGGTCTACGAAGTCGTCGACAACGCCATCGACGAAGCGCTGGCCGGATACGCGAACAAGGTCCTCGTCACGATCCACACCGACAACTCGGTGACCGTCGAAGACAACGGCCGCGGTATCCCCGTCGATCTGCACAAAGAAGAGAACCGCTCCGCCGCCGAAGTGATCATGACCGAGCTGCACGCCGGCGGAAAGTTCGACAACAACTCGTACAAAGTCTCCGGCGGTCTGCACGGCGTCGGCGTTTCCGTCGTCAACTTCCTCTCCGAATGGCTGGAGCTGGAGATTCATCGCGACGACTACGTGTGGCGACAGCGTTACGAAGGCGGCGTGCCGAAGAAGCCGATTGCGCGCGGCGAAAAAACCACGCAGCGCGGCACACGAGTCACGTTTAAAGCCGACGCCACGATCTTCTCGATCAGCGAGATGAATTTCGAGACGCTTTCGCAGCGCCTTCGCGAGCTCGCCTTCCTCAACTCCGGCGTCTTCATCGCCATCAGCGACGACCGCACGGAGAAGAAACACGAGTTCTGCTACCAGGGTGGCATCGTCTCGTTCGTCAAAGACCTCAACAAGAACAAGGTCCCGCTGCACGACGAGCCGATCTTCATCCGCGACGAAAAAGACGGCGAAGCGGTCGAGATCGCGATGCAGTGGAACGAGGGCTACACCGAGAACCTCTACTGCTTCACGAACACGATCAAGAACCTCGACGGCGGCACGCACCTCGTCGGTTTCAAAGCCGCGCTGACGCGCACGATGAACAAGTACATCGAAGCCTCGGGCGTTCTGCAAAAATTGAAGCTCAGCCTCGAGGGTGATGACATCCGCGAAGGACTCAGCGCGGTCATCTCCGTCAAAATCCGCGACCCGAAGTTCTCGTCGCAGACGAAGGACAAACTCGTTTCGTCGCACGTGAAGACGTGGGTCGAGCAGGTCGTTGGCGAGCGTCTCGGCGAGTTCCTCGAGGAGAATCCGAAAGAAGTCCGCCGCATCGTCGACAAGGTCATCGAAGCCGCTCGCGCCCGCGAGGCTGCGCGCAAGGCCCGCGATCTTACCCGCCGCAAAGGCGCGCTCGATTCCGCCTCGCTCCCCGGCAAACTCGCCGACTGTCAGGAGCGCGATCCGCGGTACTGCGAGATCTACTTCGTCGAAGGTGATTCCGCCGGCGGCTCGGCCAAACAGGGTCGCGACCGCCGCTTCCAGGCCATCCTGCCGCTCAAAGGCAAGATCCTGAATGTCGAGCGCGCACGGCTCGACAAGATGCTCTCCTCCGAAGAAATCCGCCTGATGATCACCGCCCTCGGCACCGGCATCGGCGCCGGTGACTTCGACATCGCCAAGCTCCGCTATCACAAGATCATCATCATGACGGACGCCGACGTCGACGGCTCGCACATCCGCACGCTGATCCTGACGTTCTTCTTCCGCTACATGCGCGAGGTCATCGATCGCGGCTACCTCTTCATCGCCCAGCCGCCGCTCTTCAAAGTGGCGCAGGGGAAGAAGGATTCGTACATCAAAGACGAAGGCGAGCTGTCGCGCTTCCTTCTCAACCGCGTCTCGGAAAACCTCGAGGTGACGCCGCAAGCCGGCCTCACGCTGCGCGGCGACCCGCTCGTCAACATGCTGCAGCGGATGGAGGAGTATCGCAGTCACGCCCAGAAGCTGCAGTCGCGCGGCATTCCGCGCGAAGCGGTCGATGTGCTTTTCGCCGAAGGCTTCCACGATCGCAGCGCGCTCGGTGATCCGGACAAACTCGCCTCACTCGTCAAGGCGCTCGAGGCCAAAGGCTTCGAACATGTGCGTCTGATGACGGACGAAGAGACCGAGACTCCCACGGTTCGAT
>DATAMS010000694.1:0-1814 GCA_036260495.1 Thermoanaerobaculia bacterium | reverse complement strand
TCTCTTCGCGAAGGATGAATCGCTCAGTCTGCGCCAGCGCGAAATTCTCGCGGGCTTCGGGATCTGTCTTGAGGCGCGCCCGGTAGCTCTCGTATGACGCAAGGCTGTCGAACGAGATCAATCCCCAGGCGATGTTGTTCGTTCCTTCGTGCGGCAGAAAGTAGCCGATGAGGTTGCCGCCGCAACGCGGGATGATGCGGCCCCAGTTCGTTGCGTACTCTTTGAAGCTCTCCAGCTTGAATGGGTCAATCTCGTAGCGGATGAAGCAGGTAATCGTCATAGCCGCAGTATCGCCGTTTGCGAACAGACATACTTCGCTTATCATCAAAGTATGGATGTCGATGCCTCGCTCTCCGGAATCGCCGCTGCCATTGCCGAACCGGCGCGTGCCCGCATGCTCTGCTCACTCATGGACGGTCACGCGCGAACGAGCACCGAGCTTGCCGCCGTTGCGGAAGTGAGCCCATCGACGGCCAGCGTCCATCTCGCTCGCCTGAAGGAACAGCACCTCGTGAACGTGCTCGCGCAAGGCAAACATCGTTACTACAGCCTCGCCAACGCCAGCGTCGCCGCGGCACTCGAAGCTCTGATGGTCGTGGCCGGCGGCGCGCGCGAGCGCTTCGTCCCAAACACGCCGAGCCGCTTGCGCGCCGCGCGCACGTGCTACGACCACATGGCCGGCGCGGTCGCGGTCTCGCTCCACGATCGCTTCAAAGAACGCGGCTGGCTGAAAGACTTGGAGGACGGGGCCTACGACCTCACCGCGAACGGAACGAAATCAATCGAATCCCTCGGCATCGACATCGACACTGTTCGCGCGTTGCGACGCCGTTTCGCCTGCTCCTGTCTCGACTGGAGCGAGCGCCGCCCCCACCTCTCAGGTGCCCTCGGTGCCGCTCTTCTCAACCTGGCGTTAAAGCGAAAGTGGATCGTCCGCGATCTCGATAGCCGCGCCTTGAGTGTGACGAGAATCGGTGTTCGCGAACTGCGCACGCAATTCGAATTGGACTGTTGACGGCAGGCACGCGAAGCCGCGAAGACGCGAAGGATTTGGGTTTGCGTGCTCGACTTGGTGTTCTTCGCGCCTTCGCGTCTTCGCGTGCGCTCACTCGGAATCGAATGAAACGCTTCCGTCGGCCGTCCGCCGCGCGGTTGGTGCGTACGCGCCGAGCAGGTCGCGCCGCCACCACGCACCGCTTCGCGCGCGCTGTTCGTGCGTCGTGAACCAGTATTGCCAGGCGACTGCGCGAACGGCCATCGGTGGTTTTTTTGCGAACGGATTGGCGGCGAACAACTGCAGCACCGGATCCGAGTTTTCCATCAGCCTCGCTTCTGTATTGAGGACCCATTGATTTTCCTGCACCGATCCGAGCGATGCGAACCAGAGATTCCATTCGAAGCGCGGTTGGTACGGTGCGTAGTTTCCTGGCCGCGCGCGCACGTCCTGCGGTTTGTAGCGGAACGGATAAGCGATCCAGTTTGTGCCGTCGCTCGTGCCCTGGAACTCGATCTCGATGCGTTGCCGCGTCATCACGGCGAAGAGGCCGTAGCGGTTGGCGATGCGGAACGGATCGAGCAGCGTAACGGTGGGAAAGGCCGGCATCAGGAAGTCGGCGATCGTCGTGAGGAAGATGGTTGTCAACACGAAAGCCGCGACGAATGAAGGCTTGTTCTTCCGCGGCACTGGCGCAGGTCCGCGCATGATCGCGTCGTCGAGGAGAAGAACGCCGAGGCAGAGGACGAGGTAGTTGAGGAACGCGTAGTTGGCGGTGAGGATGATGCCGATTTGCAGCGGCGTGACGATGACGAATGCG
>DATAMS010000682.1:0-4636 GCA_036260495.1 Thermoanaerobaculia bacterium | reverse complement strand
TCCGATGACCGATGAGCAACTCAAGATCGCTCCTTCTCCGATCCTGCATTTCCCCACGGTGCTCGGCGGCGTCGTGCCGATCTACAACGTTCCCGGCGTGACGCAGCCGCTACGTTTCAGCGGTCCCGTTCTGGCAACCATCTATCTCGGCAGGATCACGAAGTGGAACCATCCTGCCATCGCGCAACTCAATCCGGGAGTCGCGCTTCCGGATACGGAGATTGCGGTCGTCCATCGCTCCGACGGCTCGGGCACGACCTACATCTTCTGTGACTTTCTCTCGAAGGTCTCGCCCGATTTCAAGGAGAAGGTCGGCGTTGCCACCTCGGTCAACTGGCCGGCAGGCGTCGGCGCGAAGGGGAACGAAGGCGTCTCCGGCATCGTGCAACAGACGCCCGGTGCCATCGGCTACGTCGAGCTGATCTACGCGCTGCAGAACAAGATTCCGTACGGCCCGGTGCAGAACAAGTCCGGCAAATACATCACGGCGTCGCTTGATTCGGTAACCGCAGCCGCGGCCGGCGTGACGATGCCCGACGACTTCCGCGTCTCGATCATCGATCCCGCCGCCGCCGACGCCTACCCGATCGCCTCATTCACCTGGATGCTTCTCTATCAGCATCCGGCGGACAAAGCGCGCAGCAAAGCGATGGTCGACTTCCTGAAGTGGGCACTCGCCGACGGCCAGAAGTTCGCCCCCGGACTCGGCTACGCGCCGCTGCCGCAACCGGTCATCGCGAAAGAAATGCAGGCGCTTGCGACTGTGCAATGAAGCGTAGCTCCGACGACCGCAGCTTCCGCATCGGCACGGGCGCATTCGCTGCGCTCGTGTTGCTGATCGTTCTCGGCATCGCCTTCGAGCTGACGCGGCAATCGGCGCTGTCGATCACGAAGTTTGGGCTGAAGTTCTGGACCACGTCGACTTGGGATCCTGTCTCCGGCGACTTCGGCGCGCTGCCCTTCATCTGGGGGACGCTCTATTCGTCGATCCTGGCGCTGCTGCTCGCCACGCCCATCGCCCTCGGCATCGCCATCTTCATCACCGAGCTCTCGCCCCGCCTTCTGCGGCAGCCGCTCGCGTATCTCACCGAACTTCTGGCTGCGATTCCGTCGATCGTGTACGGATTGTGGGGAGTCTTCGTCCTCGTTCCGCTCGTCCGCAAACTCGAGCTGGCGACGCCCGCGGCGTTGAAAAAGATCCCGCTGTTCAACGGTCCGCCACTCGGCGTCGGGATGCTTTCGGCCGCCCTGATTCTCGCCGTGATGGTGATTCCGTTCACCTCCTCGGTCGCGCGCGAGATCCTGAAAAACGTTCCCTCGACGCAGCGCGAAGCCGCCTACGCACTCGGCGCCACGCGCTGGGAGGCAATCAAAGTTGCCATCGGCTTCGGCAAGAGCGGAATCATCGGCGCGGTCATGCTCGGCTTCGGCCGCGCGCTCGGCGAAACGATGGCCGTGACGATGGTCATCGGCAATTCGCCGCAGGTCTCCGCGTCATTGTTCAAACCGCAATACACGATGGCCGCGGTGATCGCCAATGAATTCACGGAGGCCGCCGATGAGCTCTACCTGCACGCGTTGATCGAGATCGGGCTGCTGCTCTTCATCATCACCGTCGGCGTCAACCTGCTGTCGCGGATGCTGATCTGGTCGACGAAACGGCGCGCCGTCGCGCCACCGATCGTGACATCGCCGGCTGTTGCCGAGGTGCCGGCATGACGGCGAACCTGCGAAGGCGGAAACTGTTCTCGCGATTCTTCGAGATCCTCTGCGGACTCGCCGTCGTCGTCGCGCTCATTCCGCTGGCGATGATCCTCTTCTATGTGATCAAGGAAGGCGCCGGCGCGCTGAACTGGGATTTCTTCACGAAGATGCCGAAGCCGGTAGGCGAGAGCGGCGGCGGGATGGCCAACGCGATCGCCGGGACGCTGATCCTGATCGGGATCGCGGCGCTTTTCGCGGTGCCGGTCGGCGGCATCTGCGGCATCCATCTCGCCGAATATCCGGGAACGAAGTTCTCGTCGGTTGTTCGCTTCGCCGCCGACGTTCTGAACGGTGTGCCTTCGATCGTCGTCGGCATCTTCGCGTACGGAATCCTGGTCCTGCCGGTGAAGCGATTCAGCGCGATTGCCGGCGGCGTGGCGCTCGGCTTGTTGATGGTTCCGATCGTCGTGCGCACGACCGAGGAGCTGATCCGGCTCGTTCCCGGTGGCTTGCGCGAAGGCGCCCTCGCCCTCGGCGCCACACGCCGCCGCGCGGTCTTCGGCGTCATCCTTCCCGCTGCTCTCCCGGGCATCCTCACCGGAATTCTCGTCGCACTGGCGCGCGTCGCCGGCGAGACCGCGCCGCTGCTCTTCACCGCATTCAACAACCGATTCTGGTCGACGAGCCTCACGCAGCCGATCGCGTCGCTCACCGTTCAGGTTTTCACGTACGCGATCTCGCCCTACGACGACTGGCACCGGCAAGCGTGGGCCGGCGCGTTTCTGCTGGTGATGATCATCTTGACGTTGTCGATTGCCGCCCGCTTTGCCGTCCGCCGCCTCGAAAGGATGAACCGAACATGATGACGACTGAGATGCGGCGGCGAGACGCCGCCAAGCCAGCCGGCGGGGACGCCAGCGTTCCGCCGCGTCCTGCCGCCCGACGCGAAGTTTTCCAGTGGCCCGCTGCCACACGTGACGATGCCGAGCGGAACGCTGCTGGCCCGGCGGCGTCCTCGCCGCCGCAAACCGCCAATCAGGCGCAGAAGGCACCCATGACCGACGCCAAAATCTCCGTCAGCAACTTCGACTTCTACTACGGCACCGCCAAGGTTCTACACGGCATCAATCTCGACATTCCGGACCGCAAAGTCACCGCGCTGATCGGGCCATCGGGCTGTGGCAAGTCCACCTTCATCCGCTCCATCAACCGGATGAACGACATCATCCCGGAAGCGCGCGCCAGTGGAACGATTCTGATCGACGGACAGGATGTTTACGGCGGCAGCGCGGACGTCGTCGAGCTTCGCCGCCGCGTCGGCATGGTCTTCCAGAAATCGAATCCGTTTCCGAAATCGATTTACGACAACGTCGCCTACGGCCTGCGCATCGGCGGCATGCGCAACAAGCGGCAACTCGACGAGATCATCGAGCGTTCGCTGACGCGTGCCGCGCTCTGGCACGAAGTGAAAGACCGGCTGCACGCCAGCGCGCTGGCATTGTCGGGCGGGCAGCAGCAGCGGCTCTGCATTGCTCGGGCTCTCGCCGTCGATCCCGAGGTCGTGCTGATGGACGAGCCGGCATCGGCGCTCGATCCGATCGCCACATCGAAGATCGAAGAGCTGATTTACGAGCTCAAAGACAACTACACGATCGTCATCGTCACGCACAACATGCAGCAAGCCGCGCGCGTCAGCGACCGCACCGCGTTTTTCATGCTCGGCCGCGTGATCGAATACGCCGAGACGAACGAGATCTTCATGAACCCGCAGGAAAAGATGACCGAAGACTACGTGACAGGGAGATTTGGGTGACCATTCCAAGGCACTTCGACAAAGACATCGACGAATTGAAGCATCTTCTTCTTCGCATGGGAGCGATGGTCGAAGATGCCATGGCGCGCTCGATCAAGGCGCTGCTCGAGCGCGACTCTGCGTTGGCCGAGGAGGTCATCGCCAATGATGATGAGATCGACCGCATGGAGGTCCTCATCGATCAAAAGACGATCGAGCTGATCGCCAAGATGCAACCGGCAGCGAGCGACCTTCGCTTCGTCGCTACGATCATGAAGATCACGCCGGAGCTCGAGCGCATCGCCGATCTGGCGCAGGACGTTTGCGAGCGCGCCATCGAGCTCAATCGCGAGCCGCTCCTTCGTCCGCTCGTTTCGCTGCCGCAACTGGCCTACGATGCCCAGGCCATGGTGCGCGACGCTCTCAACGCCTTCGTGCGCGGCGACGCTGATCTGGCTCGCCGGGTCATCACGCAGGACGACAATGTCGACGCGCTCACCGAGAGCTCCTTTCGCAGCCTGCTGACCTACATGCTCGAAGATGCCCGCAACATTTCGTCGGCGATCCGCCTCACGTTCATCGGCAAGTACTTCGAGCGCATGGCCGATGGTGCTACGAACATTTGCGAAATGGTGGTCTACCTCGTCGAAGGAAAAATGATCAAACACACTGCGACGATCGCGGCGGTGAAATGACGAAGATCGCGCTGATCGAAGACGACGCCGACATTGCCTTCACGATCCGTCTGAATCTCGCGCGCGAGAACTACCGCGTCACGCATTTCAATGACGGACATGAAGGGCTCGTCGGCGTGCAGGGCGGCGGCTTCGATTTCGTGATTCTCGATCTCAATCTTCCCGACGTCGACGGCCTGACCATCTGCCGCGAGCTGCGGCGCGAGCCGGCTACGAAGTTAGTGCCGATCCTCATGCTGACCGCGCGCGGATCGGAGCGCGACCGCATCACCGGCCTCGAGCTCGGCGCCGACGATTACCTCACCAAGCCCTTCAGCATCCGCGAGCTGACGGCGCGCGTGGCCGCGATCCTGCGGCGCACGCAAACGACGTCGCGCGACGTCTCCGGCTACGACGACGGCGAGCTGCGCATCGATGAGAAGGCCTTCCGGGTCTACCACCTCGG
>DATAMS010000670.1:0-27414 GCA_036260495.1 Thermoanaerobaculia bacterium | reverse complement strand
ACGAAGCGAAAGAGCGCGCCGGTACGTTCGCCGAGTCGGTGCGCTTTCCGTGGCCGAAGAAGCCGGTGCAGCTCGTCATCAAGAAGCGCGATGACAAAGGCGCGTTCCAGCAAATCTTCTCGACGCTGATCGATCCGTCATCGCGCTTCGTCAATCCATCCGATCGCAAGCCCGCCGGTCATGTGTGGAACGTGATCGAGAACGGACCGGCATCGGAGAAGGTCGATCTTCTCGTCATCGGCGAAGGCTACACGGAGTCGGAGCTGCCGAAGTTTCACAAAGACGTGGAGCGCATGATCGGCAAGCTCTTCGCCACCGAGCCGTTCAAGAGCCGCCGCAAGGACTTCAACGTCCGCGCGCTCGATCTGGCCGAGCCGGCCAGCGGCGTTCATCGCCCACGGACGAACGACAACCGCCGCACGATGACCGGCGTTCAATACAACATCTTCGATTCCGAGCGCTACGTGCTGACGCTCGACGATCACCGCATGCGCGACGTGGCCTCAGCGGCGCCTTATGACTTTATCGAGATCCTGATCAACGAAAAGCAGTACGGCGGCGGCGGAATCTTCAACGATCAGGCCACGGCCTGCGTCGACAGCGCGTTCGCCGAGTACGTGTTCGTACACGAGTTCGGGCATCACTTCGCGGCCCTCGCGGACGAGTACTACACGTCGCCGGTTTCCTACACGAGCGCCGGCGGCAGCGAGCACATCGAGCCGTGGGAGCCCAACGCGACCGCGCTTCACGATCCCGCCAACGTGAAGTGGAAGGACTTGATCGACGCCAGCACTCCCCTGCCGACGCCGTGGGACAAGGAGACGTTCGAGAAACACAGCCGCGAGATTCAGAAGGAACGTGCCCGCCTCCGCGCAACGAACGCCCCGGAGTCGGAGATGGACAAGCTCTTCACCGCCGAGCGCACCTGGGAAACCCAGTTCCTCGGCAGCCAGAAGTTCGCCGGAAAGGTCGGGGCGTTCGAAGGCGCGGCCTACGAGGCGCAGGGGCTCTACCGTCCCGAAGTGGACTGCATCATGTTCACGCGCGATGAGGTCGGATTCTGCCGTGTGTGCCGGAAGGCGATCGAGCGGATCATTGATATGTACGCGAAGCCGTAGCTTTCGAAAAGCGTTTCACGCGGAGACGCGGAGGACGCAGAGGGTTTTCTCAGTGTTCTCCGCGCCTCCGCGTGAAACGCTTTTCATCGAGCGGGAGCCACGAGACCCCGATACAAATACGCGATCCCGAACGTCAGCGGCGTGACATCGATTGAGGTGAATCGCGCTGCACCATTCATCATCGCCACAAACTCCTCCCCGCACGGAAACTTCGCCGCAGACGATTCGAGATACTCGTACGCGCCGCGCTCGCCGGTGACGGCGCCGCCGAGGCGCGGGAGGAAGTGGCGGCGGTAGGAATCGTAGAGCGCGGCGGCGACTCGATTCGACGGCTGGCCGAACTCGAGCACGATCACGCGTCCGCCCGGACGAACCACGCGCGCCATCTCGGCGATGCCCTTCGCCGGATCGCCGACATTGCGGATGCCGAAGGAGATGCTGGCGATGTCGAACGAGTCATCGTCGAATGGCAACGCGGTCACGTCGGCGACTTCGAATGTGATGTCGCGCGCTTTGAGTCGGGCGAGCTCGATCATCTCGGGCGTGAAATCGGTTCCGACGACGCGGCCGCCTGCTCCAACAGCTTTTCGGAACGCGATCGCGAGATCGCCGGTGCCAGTCGCGCAGTCGAGTACTGCATCACCGCGTTTTACGCCCGACCAGCGGACAGCGGTGCGGCGCCAGAGGTGATGGATCGGGCCGGAGAGAACGGTGTTCGCGCGATCGTAGCGGCCGGCGATGGAGCCGAACATGGTTTTGATGCGCGTTGGATCAGGACCTTTGTATTGCGTTGCCGGCGCGCTGGCGCGCGACGGCAACGCGTTGTCGGTTGTCGGTTGATTGCGCTTTCGCGCGTTGTCGGAGGAGGTGTGGCGATCGTCGGCCATGGGCTGCTTGGGCGGCGAACGTTACCATCGATGAATGCAGTCGGACTGCGTGGCCAATTTGCCCAGCAAGCGCGGTCGGCGGCGGGGACGCCGCCGGGCCAGCCGTCGAGACGACGGCGTTCCGCACGCTATGAACTTCACCAACGGCTGGGTGAACGTTTTTGCGACTGTCGGCTACGAGCCGATCATCGCTTCGAGTTTTGGCTTTGCCAGCACGAAGATGTTTGAGCCTTTGACTTCGATGATCTGGCGTTTTTTGAAGTCGCTGAAGATGCGCGTCACTGTCTCGCGCGTGGTGCCGATCATTTGGGCGACTTCTTCGTGGGTCAGGAGGACGCTGAGGCGGATTCCACGCGGCGTTTGTTCGCCGTTTCTGGTGCACCAGTCGAGAAGGAGTCTGGCCAGTTTTTCCGAAGTGGTCTGTGAGAGGCCGAGGGAGCGGATCTCGCGTTGGGCGGATTGGTACTTTTCGCTGAGCTGCTGCGCGGTGTGCATGCAGACGTCGACGTGGGAACTGAGGAAGCGGACGAAGTCTTCGCGCTTGATGAAGTTCAATTGCGATGGCTCGATCGTTTCGGCGGAGACTTCGTAGGCTTTGCCGAGGATCGTGGCGCTCGCTCCGAGAACTTCTCCCACTTCAGCGATTTTGACGATCAGCGTTTTGCCTTCCGACGATGATGTCGTCAGCTTCACGCGGCCGGCGCAGAGCAGGAAAACCCCGCGAGGCTGCTCGCCTTCGACAAAGAGCAGCGAGCCCTTGGGATAAATCCCGGTGAATTTGATGCTGTCGAGCTCCGCGAGCGTTTCGGGACCCAGATTGCAGAATGTACGTCCTGCACGCACATCGCATTCGGAGCAGTCATTGTGAACGTCGAGGTTGTACGGTGTCGGCATGGTTAAAGAACCCCGTCACCGAATATAGAGTCGCTCGTCGCGGCGGCCGGCGCTGAATCTCACCGTTCGGAGTGATGAACGTCACATGAATGCGGAGATCAGAAAATCAGAGACAAGAGATCAGAGACTTGGAAATCGGCGATGCTGCTCGTCCCTGACCTCTTTGTCTCTGATCTCTGCATCCCTGATCTCTGCCTTCCTTGATCTCTGCTTTCTAGAATTTCACTCGATAGTTGACCTTCAGCGTCCTTCCCGGCTCCGGACGGAAGAACGTGGCGTTGGAGAACTCGGCGTAGAGCTGGTTGGTGAGGTTCTCGACCCAGAACGTGACTTCGTTCGAGATGCCGGCTGTTTGGAAGAGACGCACGCCGAGGCCTGTGCCCTGGACGGTGAATGCGGGGAGCGTCTTGCCGACTGGAGGCACTGGCGAGTTGGGATCGATGTTTGTGGCAACGGAGCCATTGTGGCGGACGTGATACTCGAGCCAGTAGCGCGCGCTCTGCGGCTCGAAGCGGGCATAAGCGTAAATCTTTTGCGAGTAGCTGTCGCCGGTGGGGGGATTGATCGAGTCTGTGCGGTTGCCATCGACCCAGGTGTAGTTGCCGCCCAGGGTCAGGCCATTGTGCGAGTGCCACCCGAGGGCCATTTCGACGCCTTGATAACGCAGGCGTTCGGCATTGCGGTCTTGTACGACGAATTGCACCCCGCCGGCTTTGATTGCAGCGCGCGTTGCGGCATCGAGCTGCGCGATTTCCGAGGGCGACAGATAGGCCTGAATGATTCCGCCGCTGATGTCATTGCGGAAGGCGACGGCTTCCATGAACGCATCCCAGCGGCGGTATTTGACGCCGAGGTCGAAATTGTTGCTGGTCTCGGACTTGAGAGCCGGGTTCAAGAGCTGATAGCCGCTCCCCTCTGGCGTCAATCCATTGAAGAGCCGTTCGATAATATTGGGTGAGCGGAAACCGCGGCCATACGATGAAAGAAGGTTCATGTAATCGGTGATCTGGTATGTGGCCGTCAGCGCGCCGACGATGTTGTGATCGGAAAACCCGAGGTTGTTGATATTCCAGCCGGGAGTGGCGATGGCCTCGGTCTTGACGTCGTGATAACGAAGTCCGGCTGTGACGTGCAGCTTGTTCGTGACGGACACTTCGTCCTGGCCAAAGACGCCGTAACTGAGGTTCGTTGCATTCGGCGCATTGGCGAGCGTGTCGGGCGGCGCGACCGACGTGCTGTTGCCGTACGGCGTGCGGATGATGGCCGTGGTCACGGAGTAATCGCTGTTGTCGCTGTGATCGCGCGTTCCTTCGAAGCCGTAAGTGACAATGTGACGGCCGTTGCCGAAGACTTTGACGGCGTCGGTGCGAAGTCCGAACGTGCGAACGTCGGAATGATTCAGCGTGTTGGCGAGGACTGACGAATTCGGAAAGCCGGGCGCGACGGGACCGATGTTGATGTCGATATCGTTCGCCAATTGCCGCTTGTTGTTCTGGTAGTAAACCTGAACGTTGGTGGAGTCGGCCCATACTTGATTCAATGGCGAGCCGGCATAAGACAAGAGGTAGCGATCGAACGCCTGCTCCGGATAGAGGATGCGGATCTTCGCGTCTTCGGTGGCGCCGTAAAGACTCGCAGGCACGTAGCCGAATCCTGTCTGTCCGGCGCGGTAGTGATTGAAGCGGAAGGTGAATTTGTCGCGATCGCTCGCGGCAAAGCCAGCGCTGCCCCACACGGTCGTATCGTTCACACCGGTGTCGAGAACGTCCGTTTTGTTCGGAAGATGAATGCTGCCGAACTGGCCGGCGGGAACGGAATAGTCGCTGACCTCGCGCTTGGTACCGCCGAGCTGAATCGTCAGCGCACCAAAACGCGCATCGAATCCGGCGCTGCCGCTGGCGAGCTTGCCGCTGTTGGAGTAACGCCCTTCGACGAAGCCGCCAACGTTCGATCCGCTGTTGAAGGACGGCTCTTTGCTGATGAGATTGAGGACCCCGCCGATGGCGTCGGTTCCGTAGAGCACGGAAGCGGGACCACGAACGACTTCGATGGTGGAGACGCTGTTGAGATCGACGAGTCCCGTCATCTCGCCGAAGTCGGTTTGACGGCGCGGGTTGTTCATGCGCAGTCCGTTCTCGAGGAAAAGAACGCGCAGTCCGCGCTGGCCGCGAATGACGGGACGGGCCTGATTCGGACCGACACCATTGACATCGACACCCGGCTGCTCGCGAAGAAGATCGGCCGCGTTCTGCGGCGACTTCTGTTCGATCGATTCCTGACGGATGACGGTCACGGGAGTAGCGAGCTCGAAGACGTCGCGCTTCGTGCCGGTAGCGGTGACGGTCGTTTCCGCGAAGAAGGACGGGACTGGTGTTTCCGTTTTCGGGACGGCCTTGGTATCAGTCGTTGCTGCAGTTGTTGTGGCGGGTGTTGTCGCGACAACGGTCTCTGGCTTCACCGGCGTGGCGTCTTCGGCGAGTGCGCTCATCGGGAAGAGCACCAGCAGCATCGCCGCCGCGGTCATCGCCACTTTTCGCTGCGGTGCGATCGCATGCGACGGCGCAGCGGTGCACCAGCGGTAGCCGGCGTAAATCAGAAGAAGTCCGGCCAGCTCGGTGATGTAGAGCGCTTCCACGACACCGTAACGCGTCATCGTCCCGCCGATCGCCGGAAGAAGTCCGCCAACGGCGATGGCGATGTTTCCTGCATAACGATTCGAGGCCGCGGGATTGCGGCGGTAGCGAATCGCGGACATTGCCGCGCCGCCTACGAGGAAAGTCACGGAGTAGAGATTGAGCAGCGGGCTGATGGCGCGCAGCCATTGCCATTGCAGAACAACGCCGGAGAGCCGGTGCGGTTCCGCCAGCGATGCGTTGAGCGGCGAGAGAAACACGAGGGTCGCGGCGACAGCGATGACCGCGCAGGCGATCCGCGCCGACCATCGCGCGAAGCGACGGCTCATCAATAGATAGATCGAGCCCTGCGCCAGCGGATAGCCGCCGAGAAACGCCCCGGCCACGTACCAGAACTTGAAGACGACCGGGTTCCACCCAAACAGCGTCGTCGATGCCTCGGTCATCGTGCCGATGCCGTAGGTCAGCATCCCGATGCCCCACCACAGAAGGTGAAGACCGCCGCCGTGACGGCGATAGCGAGTAAAGAGAATCGTTGCGAAGAGAACGGACAGAATCGTGGTCACGACCGGCAAGTGCAGCAGGGCCGAGTGCAGGGTGCTATCGGAAGTCATTTCCAAATCCTCATTTCGTGGTCCGGTGTTTCAGGACCGTCGCGCGGTGTTTTTGCGGATCGAAAGGATTTAGAAACGAGGAGGGGCGCGATCGCCGAAGCAGACCGCGGAGCTGAAGGGTGCGAAGGCAAGAAGGTCGATGCCGATCCAGCCCGATTGCGCTTGAGCGCCGCCGGAACGCTGGCGCGACGCGAGAATCACGATCGCGGGAACGGCGACGAGTCCCACTTCGACGAGCAGCGCCGCATCTTCACGAAGATTGAAATAGCGCTCGCCCGCCGGAGCCAGATGAAGAATGGCCACGAAGAGCCAGAAGATGATCGCCGCGCGGCGGCCGCCGTTACGGGACAACGCGCGCCGCACGAACAACGCCGCGGTCAGCAACACCGCCGCGAATGCCCACTGGCCGAGAACCGCCGGCCGCGTGATCGATGCATCGCCGACACGGTGAAGGAGCATGACCGCATGCAGCGCCACGAGCAGAACGACCGGCGCCGCAAGCGCGATCGTCCGGAATCGTCTGAATCTCGCCTCCCAGCGTGTGGCTGCGCCGCCCGTCGTCATGTGCGTAAGGTTAGGGCGGAGATGCGATTCGATCCGTGCAGGCAATCACGTGGGCTTGTGATCACTGTCACGATGGAAGAGTGAAGTGTGTTCGGGAAGAGTGAAGTGTGAAGAGTGAAGTGTGAAGAGTGAAGAGTGAAAGAAAAACGAAGGCGTGGCCCCTCTGCCTCTTTTCACTCTTCACCCTTCACTCTTCACCCTTCAAAACCCACCTATCCATGCTCGCTCTCCCACCCCACCGGGTGGGGCGCTCGTCACGAATCGAGGTGATATTGACTACACACAACGGTGATCACACCGAAAACGCACGGAGGCAACGATGAACAACACCCCTTACAACGTCGACACTCAGAACCACTGCGAATCATGCTCGTTCCGCTCCGAGCGCCAGTTCTGCAACATGGGCACGGCGACCGTGAAGCGGATGGATGAGATCAAGTTCACGGCGGTCTATCCGAAGGGCTCGGTCCTGTTCGTCGAAGGGGAGCAGCCCCGCGGCGTGTTCATCATCTGCAGCGGCCGCGCGAAACTGACGACGTCTTCCGCCGAAGGAAAGACGCTCATCGTCAAGATCGCCGAAGCCGGCGAGGTCCTCGGCGCCAGCGCCGGCATCCTCGGCACTCCCTACGAAGTCTCCGCCGAAATGCTGGAGCCGTCGCAGGTCAACTTCATCCGCCGCGAAGACTTCATGGCCTTCCTGAACAGCCATCCCGAAGCCTGTCTTCACACGGCGCAGCAACTGAGCGCGAAGTATCACTCCGCACAACGCGAGATCCGCTCCCTCGGACTCTCCCAGAGCACGTCCGAGAAACTGGCGCGTCTCTTCCTCGACTGGTCGGACCGCACCGGCGAGACCACCGCGAAAGGCAGCCGCCTGAAAGTGCTCCTGACGCACGAAGAGATCGCGCAGATGATCGGCACGACGCGCGAGACCGTGACGCGCCTGCTCAGCGATTTCAAGCGCCGCAAGATCATCGAAGTCAAAGGCTCGAGCATGTTCCTGCAGGTGCCGGCGCTCGAAGCGATGGTGAGTATTTGAAGAGTGAAGGGTGAAGGGTGAAGAGTGACGTTGGGCAGCACCAATCTTCGCTCTTCACTCACGCTCGCGCTCTTCAACCTCTTTCACTCTTCACTCTTCACACTTCACTCTTCTGTTCGCAAATCACGGTTTCAGGTAGCAAGCATCACAGCAGCGCTTTCGAGGCACGCCTACCGTGCTGCACGGGGTGACCTGTGATGATTACTGAAATCGCAACTCGGCGGCTGACTCTCGACGATGCATTGGCGGAACGTGAAACGCTCCAACTTCAGCCTGCTGGCGCCATCCTTTTCGAAGAGGGAGAACAGACACGCGGCATCTACATCGTTCATTCGGGATCGATCGATCTCCTCTTCAAGGCGCGCACGCGCGAGCTGAAACCTGTTCGTTCGGCAGTCGTCGGCGAGATTCTGGGACTCGATTCCGTCGTCTCCTGCCGGCCGCATGACTACACCGCCCGCGCGGTCACGGCGTGCAAGCTCGGATTCATCGACAAGGAATCGTTCACGCAGATGCTCGACGCCAGTCCTGACCTTTGGCTCACGGTTCTCCGCCTGCTCAGCCAGGACATTCACGCCTCGTACGAATCTCTGCGCCACGCCGGATTCGCGCGCGCGTAACGTCCTCCCGCTGCGCTCGATCTCTTCGAGCGCAGCGCCTCTATCCGAGTGTTCGCCGTCACCACCGGACAATCCAGCGATCACCGCCGCATCGTCATCGCGGAGCGAAGATCTTGTCGATGGAGGGTTCGGCCATGTTCACTTCAAAATCCGACCGCGCGATGCGCATCCTGGTGCCGACCGACTTGAGCTCCTTCGGCGATCTTGCGCTTCGTCATGCGCTTCTTTTTCGCGAGAAGCTCGGCGCGAAGCTGACGTTCTTGTATGCGGATGAGATCTCCTGGCTGGCCGAGGAGCATCCGATTGGGTATTACTTCGAAAATGTGTCGGAGGCCAGAAGGACGTTGCTGCATCGCCTTCGCGATTACGCGGCTTCGCACGCGCCGGACGCCGATACGCTCTTTGCCGACGACGCGCCGGAATCGGCGATCGTGCAGACCGCGCGCGACATCGACGCCGGTCTGATCATCATGGGCACCCACGGACGCCGCGGGATTCGCTGCGCGATTCTCGGGTCCGTCGCCGAGTACGTGCTTCGCAAAACGGACGTGCCGGTTCTGACCGTCAATCCAGCGAAGTTCCGGCCTGATGCAGTCGCCGGGATTCGCACAATTCTTTGTCCCGTCAACTTCACCGAGATCGCGCGATCGGCGCTCGAAAAAGCCAGCGATCTAGCGCAGACGTTCGATGCCCAACTCGTAGTGATGCACGTCTGCGAAGGAAGCGAGCCGCAAATCTCGTCCGACGTCCGGAACGAATTCCGCGCCTGGGTAAACCCGCGGGTCCGCGCCAACACGCGCTACAGCGAAGTTGTCGTCCACGGCGACGCCGCCACCGCGGTTCTCGCCGTCGCCGATCAGATCGACGCAGACCTGCTCGTGATCGGCGCCCAACATCGCCGCTTCGCCGACACCACCGTCGCCGGCTCCACCACCGAACGAATCACGCGCTACGCCAAGCACGCGGTGATGACGGTGATTCGGAAAGAGGCCGCGGCGAAGGCAGCGGCATAGTTGGAGTTGCGCGCCGGCGCGTTGGGCACCGGCGCTCTTCGACACGCGAAATTACAACCGGGACATCGCGATGCTCCCAATCACGCGCTCACCGCCATCCGCTCCGCCACGCGCGGTTGCGCCACCTTATTCAGGCGGTAGCGGTCCTCGCCGCGGAGCATCATCACGCCCCAGTTGTCGAGGGCCCAGGTTTCCTCGAGGTGCATCGCGAAGTGGGCGGCCTGATCGCGGTAGATGCGCACGTTGGGGACGACGGTGCGGAAGTTGACGCCGAGACGGCGCCGGTTCGAGCGGTTGCCAGGGGAACCGTGGATCGTGCGCTCCGAAAAGATCACGAACTGGCCCGCCTTCAGCTCCATCGACACCACTTGATCGTTCGTCACGGGGCGGTCCAGCTCGAACTTCGCCGCGTAGAAACCATCTTTCGCATCGAGCTTCAAAGTGCGCGTCTTCGTCTGTGTGCCGGGGAGAAACTGCATGCAGCCGTTCTCGATCTCGGCTTCGTCCACGGCGATCCACGTCGTCAACTGAAACAGCTCATTCATGTTCTCCGGCTCGAGCACGGGGCGCTGGTAATCCTCGAGCATGTACGTCGTCGCCTGATGCCACGTGATCGGCGGCGCGCCCGGCATCTGGTTGAAGACCTGCGAGCGCCAGATCACGAGATCGGGACCCATCAATTGCGCCAGACGATCGACGATGGCGTTCTTCGAGAAGAGCTCGAAAAGCGCGGGGTTGTCGAGGTGACGGTCGCGCACGGTTTTGCGGCCGAATGCCGTCGATTCATGCGCCAGCTCATCGTCGAGGATGCGCGAGAACTCCGACATCTCCGCTTCGGAAATAGCCGTGTACGGGCCGGCAAAACCGCGCTCGTAGAATCGTTTGATCTCGTCGGCGGACATCCGATTCTTCTCTTCGACCGGCGGCGCCTTCGGCTCGTAAACCGACGGCTGCGGCCAGATGCACGGCTGGTCGATGTACGCGCGAGTCCCGAACGATTTCACGTAGACCCACATCATCGCCACGCTCCAATGCGTGAGAAATCCGCGGAACTTGGAAGGGACGAAGCGGGCCGGGATGCCCATGATCTTGAGCGGGAGGAGGGTTCCCACGGTGGCCACCTTCACGACGTGCTTGAACGCCTTGCGGATGCGTTTTTTCAGCTTGGCCATGCGCAACTCCTTCGACGTGTAGAGATTTCGTAATGGGGAAATGTTAGTTTATCCAAGGTGAGTCCAACCCACAACGCTAATTCGGGCAAAAAAGGATTGTCCGCGGCCCGGCCGTCGCGGCTGCTGCTCGTCGCTGCGTCCGATCGCGAGGCGCTCCGGCGGCGGACCGGCGAGTTGCAGCACGCGATCGAGAGCCGGGGCGAGCCCGATGCGTTGATGACCGCGGAGCGCGACGGCGACGGGCCTTGCCGGCTCGCGGTGATTGGCAAGGACTACGCGACTCTCGCAACCAATCTCGCCACTGCCAGCCGGTCGCTGGAGAACGCCGAACGTCACCGTCTGCGCGTGCCCGCCGGAATCTACTTCGCGGATGCCGCGCCGCCGCCGGGACCAACTGTGTTCCTCTTTCCCGGACAGGGATCGCAGCATTTCGGAATGCTCGCCGAGCTTCGCGATGCCTTTCCGAAAGTCGATGCCTGGTTGGAAGCGCTCGATGATGCCGTCGGCGACATCGTCCGCCCGAGTACGCTCGCCATTGCACCCGCTTCGCCCGACGACGAACCGCGAGCGATGGCGCGCCTGCTCAGCCTCGACGGCGGTGCGCAACTCGCCTTCATCGCCGGTCTGGCCTTGCACGAACTGCTTAACGACTTCGGGCTGACCGCTGATGCCATGCTCGGCCACAGCAGCGGCGAGCACGCCGCGCTCGTCGCCTCGGGCACCTTCGTTCACGCGACGCGCGCGGAGCTTTTCGAAGGGGCGCGCGAGATCATGCTCGCCGCGCGCGGTCTGCCGCCACCGGCGATCGCCGAGAGCAGCGTCGCCGTCAGCGCCTGCCCGCGGACGCTGCTGCACGAAGTGATCGAGCAGACTCCCGATCTCTATCTGGCGATGGACAACAGCCCGTCGCAGGTCGTCCTCGCCGGACGCGCCACCGCCATCGATGCCGCCATCGAGAGCATCGCCGGACGCGGCGCGATCTGCGTCCGGCTCCCGTTCGAGCACGCCTACCACACGCCGCTTTTCGGAGCGTGGAAGAGGCGGCTCGATGAGTTGTATCGCGGCATCGCGGCTGGACGCGGCCACGTTCCGCTCTACTCGTGCGCCACAGCCGGCCCCTATCCCGCCGATCCCGACGGCGCGCGCTCTCTCGCCACCGGGCAGTGGGCGACGGTCGTTCGATTCGGCGACACCGTCGAGCGACTTTACGCCGATGGCTACCGCACGTTTCTCGAAGTCGGTCCGGGCAACAAACTGACCGGACTCGTCGACGACGTTCTGCGCAAGCGCCCGCACCTTGCCGTCGCCGCCTGCAACAGCGTCCGGCCCGATCTCGAGCAGCTTCACCACCTCGCCGGCGAGTTGTTCGTGAACGGCTTCCCGATCGATGCGCGCAAATTCGATCTTAGCGAACAGAAAACACCGACCACCCGCGCCGTTTCATCTGCCGATTCCGCAGACGTGCGCTCGCACATCGTCGAGGAGCATTTCGCGTTGATGCAGGAGTTTCTCGCCTCCGAGCAGCGCCTTTCCATACTCCTCGGTACTGCGATGAATGAGCCCTCGCGAATCGCATCAGACGATCACGATTCCTGCTGCCCGTTCCTCTTCGCTGAAAAGCCGAACGTTGAAAACCACGGCCTCCGCCTCAATGTCGAGCGCCGCTTCGACCTGACCGGCTGCGGCGCTCTTCTCCGCGATCACAGCCTAGGGCGCGCCGAGCCGGCCGGCAGTCGTCAGCTTCATCCGCTGCCAGTGATCCCTTTCACGCTCAGCATCGAGATCGCCGCCGAAGCATGCCGCCATCTTTTCGGCCATCGCGCCCTCGTGACCGCGATGACCGAGGTCCGCGGCTATCGCTGGCTTGCGCTCGATCAGGGGTCGCTGAATCTCGCCATCGTGGCCGAAGCGTTGCCGGATGCGAATCGCGCAACGGTGCAGCTCTTCGAGATCGATGCGAACGCACGCAGGCTGCTCGCTTTCGAGGCACGTGTCGAAGTTGCACCGGCGTACGCGAGTGCGGCGACAAATCCTCCCGCACACCGTGCGCAAACGAAATGGACCGCGCGCCGTTTTTACGTAGACTTCGCGTTTCACGGACCGTCGTTCCAAGCCATCCGCGAAGTGCGTTCGATCATCGGTGAGTCGATCGAGGCGGAGCTGATCGTCACCGACGTCACCGGCAGTATTGCCATAGCAGCCGATCCCGCGTTGCTCGACTGCGCCGGCCAGCTCGTCGGACTCTGGCTCCTCGAACAAGGCCGCCGCGATTTCGGCATCTTCCCGTTTCGGCTTCGCGTCTTCCGTCAATTTCGCGCCACGCCGCCAACCGGCACGACGATCTTCGCGCGCGCCAACGTCCGGTGGGACGATCGCGGCGCGACCGATGCGGACATCGAATTCTTCGACGAGCACGGTGCACTGCTCTATCGCCTCGAAGGGTTCGAGCAGCGCTACCTTCCCTTCCCACCTACCTTCGCCAAATACCTTCTCGGAACCGAACGGCGCCGCGCGTTTCTATCGACATCGGTCCGCGAAGGACGCCGCGTTCTCGACACGCTGCCGGCAAGTTTTCTCGAAGAAAGTTGGGGCATCTGGAGCCGCGCGCTAGCCCACCTCTTCATGGACCGGAGCGAGCTTCGCCAGTGGTACAGTTTTGGCCATCGTGCCGAGGCAAACGAAGACCTGCTGGCCCGCATCGTGGCGAAGGAAACGGTTTGCGAATTCGCCTCGCAATTCGGACTCGATCTGCAGCCGGCGTCGGTGGCCGCCGACTTCGATGGGAGCAACGTCCGCATCCGCTGCCCAGAGCTCGACGTCATCGGCGTCACAGCCAACCTTCGCATCGAACGAAACGAAAACAGTGTGGCCGCGAACCTCGCAGCGCCCGCGGCAGTCAATTCGCTGAGGAGAACCGACGAACATGCAACGGAATGATGTGTGGGGAACGCTGCTGCAAGTGATCGGCGAGCTCGATAAAGACGGTGTCGATCCGCGCGAGCTCGATTCGAATTCGCGCCTGAGCCAGGACCTCGGGCTCTCATCCGTCGACTCGATCCATCTCATGATCTCGCTCGAGGACGCGTTCAAGAAGCCGCTCGGACTCGAAACGCTCGTCATCCGGAATGGCCAGTACGCGCAAGACCTGGCGTTAGGGACGCTGTGTGACCACGTCTGCGAGCAGCTTGGCGTTAGCGCCTGAAACCGCCGGCGCGTCGCGGCGCCGGCGTGTAGCAATGATCGCCAGCGGCTCGCGCGGCGATCTGCAGGCGTTCGTCGCACTCGGCAAAGGATTGGCGGCGGCGGGCCACGACGTCATGGTGGCGACGCACGCTCCATTCGAGTCGATCGTCCGCGATCACGGTCTCGCCTTTCGTCGTTTGAGCGGTGACTCGGAACAATTTTTTCGCGGCATCGCCGGCGTAGCGCTGCGCGAGAAATGGCGCAACCCGCGCACGCTCCTCTCATTCTGCGAGCGCTTCCTCGGCCCGTTCATCGACCGTTTTCTCAACGAAGCGCTGGAAGTTTGCCGCGAAGCAGACGCCGTTCTCTACTGGCCATTCCTGCGCATCGGTCCGTCGATCGCGGAAGCGCTGCGAATCCCATGCTTCGGCGTCTCGCACTATCCGCTGCCGTACCAGCGAACCGGCGCGTTCGCCAATTCGTTCTTCAGTCCGTGGCGTCGCATGGAACAGTTTCCGTGGCCGCTCGCGCAGCTCTACAACCGTTTCACGTATGCCGTCGTCGAGCCGCTCTTCTGGCGGATTTTTCGCGAGAACGTCAACCGCTGGCGCCGCGAATCGCTCGGATTGAAACCGCTCACCGGCCGCGAAGAAGGCCGGCGCGTGCGCGCGTTGCCACACCTCCTCGGCTACAGCGCGAACGTCCTTCCGAAGCCGAAGAATTGGCCGCGGACGACGCACGTCACCGGCTACTGGACACTCACGGATCGCGAAGCTCCGGTGCCGCCGCCCGGTCTCGAAGAGTTTCTCGCTGCCGGCCCAACGCCGGTTTGTATCGGATTCGGAAGCATGGTCGGCCGGCGTCCCGAGGAACTGACGCAACTCGCAGTCGACGCGCTTGAGCTCGCGGGAACACGCGGCGTGTTGCTCACCGGCTGGGGCGGACTCACGACGACGACGCTTCCGCCGAGCGTGTTCCAGGTCGAGTCGGTCTCGCACGAATGGCTTTACCCGCGCGTCGCCGCGGTCGTTCACCACGGCGGCTCGGGAACGACGGCGGCTGCCGTGCGCGCGGGCGTGCCCTCGATCATCACGCCCTTCGGTTTCGATCAATCGCTCTGGGGACGACGAATCGCCGCTCTGGGAATCGGACCCGAACCGATCCCGCAACAGGAATTGACCGTCGAACGCCTGGCCGATGCGATTCGAATCGCCACGCGCACCGAATCGATGCGCTCCCGCGCCGCGTCGCTCGCGACCTGGGTTCGGCGCGAGAACGGCATGGGGCGTGCCGTCGCGTTGTTCAATCACTACGCCGAGGTGCAGGCGTGACCGCGCGCGTTCTGCTCTATTGCCACAACACGCTCGGCTTCGGTCACATCGTGCGGTCGATGCGCATCGCCGAGGAGTTGGTCGCGAGCGGCGCGGAATGCAGGCTCATCACGGGCTGCCGTTTTCTCGACAAGCTGCACGTTCCGCCGGCCGTCGACGTGATCCGCTTGCCGGCCTTGCGCGCGGAGGCGGATGGGCGGTTGACGCCGATTGACGGCACGTTTCTCGGCACGGCGATCCGTCGCAGAAGCCGCATGATCGTTGACGAAATCCGCACTTGGCAGCCGCACGTCACGCTCGTCGATCACAATCCGCTCGGACTGATGGGCGAGTTGACCGAGGCGATCGACAACTCGCAAACGGGTTTCATCTGGGGCATTCGCGACATCTGGTCGGCGTCCGATCACTTCAAGAGCATGATTCGTTTCGCCGGCGGCGAGGAGCCGATCAAGCGCCGCATCCTCCGGTATCACAGCGCGATTGCGTACACCGACGCCGCATGGCTCGAGACGCTCGACAAGTATCGCGACTTCGCATTGCCCGAACGGACGGCATCAACCGGCTTCGTGACGGCTCCGGTCGTTGCGTCCGATCCTGCGCCCGGAGCGCCGCTGATCGCGGTGCTGTCGGGCGGCGGCGAAGGAGCGGAGCGTCTGACGCGACTCGTTCTCGCCGCGGCGGACGAACTTCTCGCCGAGGGCAAGATCCAGCTCCGTTTCGTCGTCGGTCCATTTGCATCGTCCGACGACGTGCGGCAACAAACGAGCGCGCTTCACAACATCGACGTTTGGTCCGAGGGCGCGGTCGAAGAAGCGATTCGCGGCGCGTCGCTGATCGTTTGCCGCGTTGGCTACAACACCGCGTACAGCGTCGTGCAATCGGATCTGCCGGTCGTTCTCGCGCCGCTCATGGGCGGCAACGAAGAGCAAGCGATGCGCGCCGCGCGTCTGGCCGAGTTGCCGGACGTCGAAACGATCGACGACCGCGAGCCTGACGCAGCGCAATCGCTCGCGGCTGCGATCGCACGCGGACTCGCCGCCGGACGTCGCACGCGCGTGCTTCCCTTCTCCACCGACGGCGCAAAAAACGCCGCGCGATGGATCCTCGAAGCGGCATCGGAGACGAACGCATGAAAGGACTGCTGATCACTGCCGACGACTTCGGCCTCACCGCCGGCGCGACCGCGGGCATCGTCGAGTCGATCCGCAACGGCGCGGTCGCCGCTACAACCGCGATGCTCTGCGTCGACGGTGCGGCCGAGAGGATCGCTCAATTGGCGCCCGAGATTCCCGGACGCATCGGCCTGCACCTGCAACTGACCGACGGCGTTCCACTCTGCGATCCGGCAACGCTACGCACGCTCGTCGGCACCGCCGCCCGCTTCCCGCGCAAACCGCCGCCGATGCCGCTCTATCGCAAGACGGAAGTCGAGCGCGAGTGGCATGCGCAGCTCGCCGCACTGCGCACGCTGGGCATCGAACCAAGTCACCTCGACTCGCATCACCACATTCATCGCGCGCCGGTGGCGTTCGACGTCTATTGCGATCTCGCCCTCGAGCTCGGCGTGTCCGCGCGCGGCGCCGCGGCGGCGTACTTTCCCGGCGTCACCGATCGTCTGCGGAAGCGCGGCATCACCTGCGCCGACGCCTTCATCGGTCACTGGGCCGAAAGCGAGCCGACGGTCGATCGCCTCATCGCGCTCGTCGCCGAAGCTAGCGACGAAGTTGGCGAGAACGGCATCGTCGAAATGATGTGTCACCCCGCGTACGCCGACGACGAGTTGCGCAAGGTATCGAGCTACGTCGAAGAGCGCGAGCAGGAGCTTCGTTCGCTCTGCGCGCCGGAGTTGCCGGAGCGGCTGCGCGCGATCGGCTTCGAGCTCGTCACGCTCGCCGATCTCGCGCAACGAGCGAGAACTGCATGACCTTCTTCCGCAACACCCTCTTCGGCACCGAGCCGGTCGTGATTCACGGCCAGGGAGACGAGATCATTCATCCGTTCTGGCGTGAAGTCCGCGAATCGTTTTTCGCAACGCCTGCGCGGCACATCGGCGCGTCGAAGGATTATTCGATCATCACCTGGAACAGCCGCGCCGAGCCTGGCCTCCTCGAGCGCAGCCTCGACCACCTCGGCATCCCCTACATCGTCAAAGGCCGCGGCATCGGCGACTGGACGAACAGCCGCGACAAACCGCGCCTGACCCTCGAAGCGCTCGACGAGATCGAGACACCGTACGTTCTCGGCATCGACTCGTTCGACGCGATCGTGGTCGATGATCCCGCGCTGCTGATCCCACGATTCGAAAACGATTTCGATGCCGGTCTTGTTTTCAACGGCGGCAAAATCAACTGGCCGAACGTGGCCGAGTTCAAACGTTTCGAGGATGCGCTGCCCGGCGCCGCGGAGAGCGACTTCCGCTACCTCAACGGAGGCGCCTGGATCGGTCGCCTCGATTTCTGCCGCGAGTTTTTCGCCGAGGCATGCCGCACGGCGCCGCATGCACTGCATCCCGATTCGGAGCAGGGCATCCTCAAGCAACTGCTGCCGCGGTATGTGCCTCGCGTACAGGTCGACTACCGCTGCCGCATGTTCCAAACGCTCGGCTACGTGTTTCAGCGGATCTTTGAGTTGGGTTTCACGCGAAGCCGCGAAGACGCGAAGAGTTGAGGTTTGCCTTCGCGCCTTCGCGGCTTCGCGTGAGAAATCACCCGACCGCTTTTCGCAACTGCCAGAACTCCATTCGCCGCAGCGCGAAACGATCGATATCGCTGCCGTTCGCGCCGGGAATCATCGTCAAACCGCACGAGTAGCCGGCGCGCTCCGCTGTACGTTGCACGTCTTCGCTGATGTGCGCCGCATCGCCGTACGGATACGCGATGGGGATGTCGCGAATGCCGAGGTGACGTTCGAGATCGTCGCGGGATCCGTTGATCTCATCCCGCAATTCATCAGGCGACAGACGGCTCAACGTGCGATGACTTCGCGTGTGCGAGCCGGCAGTCCAGCCGGCGTCGATCAACGTGCGCAGATCGCCGGGCGAAAGCGTCTGGTATTTCTCGTTGCCTCGCGCCGCGGCCCGGCACTCCTCGGGTGTCACTCCCAACGTTTCGAGAATGCGGCGGTGCCACTCGCGCCGTTCCTCCTCGGGGAGCACTTTGAGCCGCCGCTTGATTCGCTTGAGCGTCCAGGCGCGGCCGAATGCGGACGCCATCGGCAGCGGAAGAGTGCCGAGGATGTCTTCTTTGAGATAGCGGCGCCGTCGCGTGAGGCGGCAGGCCAGCTCGATCTCATCAAAATGAAAAAGCGGATTGCTGTCCGGATCGAGCCGGCTCGTCACCACGAACACAGACGCCGGAATGCCGCGGTCAGCGAGGTGCGGAAAGGCATGATCGAGCACCCCGCGAAAACCGTCGTCGAACGTGATGGCAACCGCTTTCGGATCGGGACGTCCCGCGCGCAACTGCTCGAGCATCACGGGCAGCGAAACGGGATGCAGATTCCGAACAATGAAATCGATGTCGCGAACAAACCTCAACGTTTGCAAACGCGACGACTGGCGATCGTAGACGTCGAGCGGCCCGGGCAGAACGTTGTGAAAGCAAACGACGAACACGTGGTGCGATTTTACGGTGCACCCGCGAGGCCGTCGCAGGTATTCTCGGATTTCATGCAGATCTTCCTTCTGTGGAAGCCGTCCGCGCCGGACGAGGTGGAACGTGTGGCCGGCGATCTCCTTCGCCTCTTCGCGCCGCTCTTCACCGAGAAACCGGAATGCTCGATCCGCCGCACCCGCGCGGCTGCGCTGGTCGTGCTTCATCTGCCGGTGCAAGGCTGGACGCGGCCATTCGCCGAAGAGGATGACGAGCGTTGGGTGCAAGCGATCGACTACCCACTCGATGCCACGCTCGCTCTTGATGACGATCGCATTCTGCTGGGCGCGAGTCGCGAGCTCGAACAAAACCCAAGCGCGTTGTTGCCGCAACTCAGTCCACCGTTCTCGCTGCTTTGGAGCGCGCATGCCTCCGATGCGATTCACGTTCAGAACGATGGCCTCGGCCAAGCCCAACTCTTCGAATACGACGACACCCGCTCCTGGGCGCTGACGAATCGTGTGATGGCGCTTCGCGCGCTCGGGATCCGTCTCGAGCCGGTGCCAGCGGAGTGGGCCGCGCACGCAACGCTCGGCTGGTTTCCGCTTCAGTTGACCGGATTCAAGAACGTGCGCCTGCTCGAGCCGGCAACGCAACTGCGCATCGATGCGCATGGCACTCATCGATCGAGCATCGACGTGCTCGGCCAATGGCTCCATCCCGAAACATGGCCGGACGACGAATGGCTGGAGATCGCCCGCACTGGACTTCTTCGCCGCCTCGGCGCCGCCGCCAGCGGCTGGAGTGAAGCGTTCGCAGGATTGACCGGCGGTTGGGACAGCCGCGCGATCGTCTCGTCGCTGCGCAAGCTCGGCGTTCCGTTTCGTGCCCGCGTCAAAGGCCAACCCGATTCGTCCGACGTGACTGTCGCTCGCGAGCTCGCCCGCATCGCCGGCATCCCGCTGCAGGTCGAGACCTCCGCCGAGCTTCCTTCGTCCGATCCGAACGACTGGCGCGACAGCATCTCGCTCGCACTTCTCTGGCAAGCCGGCCAGATGGATGCCGACAAACAAAAGACGCTCTTCGCCAACGGCCAACGCCTCAATCGTGGACGCGTCAACATCATGGGCCAGCACGGCGAGATCGGCCGCGCGTTCCACTACGCAGAAATGATGCGAAAACACGGCATCCGCGAGCTGCCGTGGAGCGATGCCGAACTGGAAGCGCGCTTCGTCGGCCACATCGTCGCCACCGCCCCGCGCTGCCTGCGTCACGACCTGCGCGACAAGGTCCACGAGATCATTCTCGCCGCCTACCGCGAAGCTAATCGCTACAAACTGACCGGCCTTGCCATTCTCGATTTCTTATACCTCCACGAAAACACCCGCCGCTTCAACGCCGGCTCCCTGGCCTCGCAGACCAATCTGGTCGTCGCCCCGTTTCTCAATCCTGATTTCATCCGCGCCGCCTTCGCCGTCCCCGCCGCGCTGAAGACCGATTACGCGCTGCATCAACACATCATCGCCACGAATACACCCGATTGGGCGGACATCCCATACGCCGAATCCCAGCCGTCCAGCCGCTATTACGACGAAGACGCCTCGTGGCAAACCACTGGCGTGTCCCTGCTAAACGACGCCCTCGGCGAAGGCGGATTTTGGACCGAGGTGTTTGACGCAGACCTCGCGCGCGAGGACGCGCGCGAGGTGGCGGATGAGTTGGTGATGTTGGCGCTACTTCCGGCGGGTTGATTTCTTCGAAGCTGGCCGCTTCAACTCGTGCGGCTTGACATGAAGGGCGGCGCCCTTTGCGACCGCCTTCGGGTAGACCGATCCCGCGAAAGCGAAGTCAAACTTGTCGATGTCGAGACCACCGACGATCGGCTGCCCGTTTTTCGTGATCGTTCCCGGAATCTGGTAGCACATGATGGAACGCGGGTCCGCATGCGCGGTGCCAAGCAGCGACGCTTCTTCGAGAGGAGTCAGAACCTGTTGGATGACCTCTTCTTTCGACCAACCCTGCGTCGATTCAAAGTAGGCGATCGCTTTCTTGGCGTCGATCAGGTTGACGAGCTCCTTGCGCATGTGCTCGTGAGGAAACCCGAGTGTGTGGCCCGTCTCGTGCCGCACGACGCGGTGGAACTCCGATTCCGGGGTTTGCATCGTAAATCCCTCGAGATTCAGAGTCGGTTGATCCTTCTCGATGCTGAGGATCTCGGTGCCGACATACGACCAGTAACCCGACATTTCGGGGGGCGAATCGAGACGGCTGATCCGCACTTGAGGATCCGTCTTCGTTTCCGTGAACTTGACGTTTGCTGTTTTTGCCCACGCGTTCATGTGCAACAGAATTCGCTTTCTCAGGTCCGCCGGAGGTTTGTCAAGAAACGCGACCGTGAGATGGACACCCGCTGACGGCCACCGCTTTGCCACGAGCAGCGCTATCCGGGCGGGAGTGGGTGGTGCACCGGCCAGCGCCTGAGCCATCACATGACTGGGAGGTTGATTCGCGGGATTGATGCGCACGGCGACGGCCGCTGCATCGACGAGCTTGTGGTCGGGAAGAGACTTCGGAGTACAAACAATAAAGTCTTTGGTTTTTCGCATCGCCCTCTCCTTATCCGGTTCTTCTAGAATAGGAGTGACGGTATTGAGGAAGTCCCTACCCTCGACTCAAAGATTTTGCATTAAGTCGCCAGCCCCGCCGCCCGGTAATACGCAAGACAATCGCGTCGCGACCGTTCCTCATTGAACTCGCGCAGCACCCGCTCGCGCGCTGAGTCGCCGAGTTGCAGGCGGCGGGCGGGGTCGTCGAGGAGCGACTCGATCGCTTGCACCAGCGCGGCATGATCGGTTGGCTCGACGAGGATGCCGTCGATGCCATCGCGGATCATTTCGGGGATGCCGCCTACGTTTGCGGCGACGATGGCGCGTCCGGCGGCCATCGCTTCGAGGATCTTGTTGGGACTGCCGTCGGAGAATGAGGGGAACGCCAGGACGTCGCAGGCTTGCATGTACGCGAGCACCTGTTCGTGGGCGACGCTGCCGGTACGGATGATGCGGTTGGCGTTTTTCAGAGAGTCGAGCAGCGTTGCGTAGTAGTGCGCTTCGATGGCGCGGTGCGGACCGGCGAGGAGGAGCGAGACGTCGCGGCGGGAGGCGATCTCGTCGAAGGCGCGCAGGAGAAAATCGAAGCCGAGGATGCGGCGGAACTCGCCGACGCAGCCGATCACTTGTTTCGCGAGCGGCGGCAACGTGACCGGCGAAGCATTGGCGAAGTCGGCGGGATCGACGAAGTTGTGACTGACGAAGACAGGGCCGGTTGGGCGGAGCAGTCCTTCCAGCAAGCGCTTCGAGCTCTCGTTCATGCAGACGCAGACGCGCGCGGCGCCGGCGGCGGCTTGCAGGTGGCTGAGGTAGGGGCCGAAGACCCAGGCGTCGAGATCGATGCCGCGGAACGAGAGAATGAGCGGCAGTTGCGATTGCACCGCGGCATACGCGCCGACGAGCGCGCGCTGCTCGAAGGCGCCGAAGACGTGCAGCGCGTCGAGGTGCTCGCGCGCGGCAATGCGCGCGATCGCGCGGCTGGATGCGTACATGCGCAGGTGCGAATGACCGCCCGACAGAGCGTCGCTGCGCAGATCGGCGGCGCGGATGCGATAGCCGCGGTGTCCGAAGTAGTCGATCTCTTCGACCGCGCCCGGCCAGTCGCTTTCGCGTTTGCTCTCATTCACCGCGATCGGAATCACGTCGACGTGGCCGGCCATCAGGCGGATGTGGCGCGCCGAGGCAAGACGAAGACCGCCGACCTGATCGAGCTGCTCGACGATGAGACCGACACGCGGACGAGCGGCGGTCAACGTGCGTCTCTCGCTTTCCGCTGCGCGGCGCCGATGGCGTCGTGAACGAGAATCGCCGTGCGCTGCGCGCCGCCGAGGTCGATGGGAAGATCGTCGGGAGGGCGTTGTGCGTTGTCGATGGCGGCTGCGAGCGA
The DNA here is from genome assembly GCA_036260495.1 of Thermoanaerobaculia bacterium. Lineage (GTDB taxonomy): Bacteria > Acidobacteriota > Thermoanaerobaculia > Gp7-AA8 > Gp7-AA8 > JADGNZ01. Next base: position 4,763 of record DATAMS010000670.1, on the reverse strand, counting down.
CTGTGGCGTCAGTTCCGTCACCACTCGCGCGAGACCGCGGGACGCCAGCGCGCGGCAACGAACGAACTGCTCTGTCTCACCGTCCGCCACGAACGGCACGAGGACCGCGGGCACGCGCGCGGCGAGAATCTCCATCGCGGTGTTATACCCCGCCTGCGACACAGAGGCGAGCGCGCCGCGAAGCAGCGAAGGAAAATCGTCGCGATGCTGTTCGACGCGCACACCTTCGGGCGCTTCACGTCGCAACGCTTCGACGCCCCGAGGATCGAAGTTGATGCCGCAGAGCAGATGCCACGGCTGCGCGTGAAAGCGCGTTAACGGGCGCGCCGCGAGCGCGGTGCGCAACAGCCCCTCACCGACGGCGCCGCCGCCCACCGAGACGACGACGGACGGTGCCGCGGGCGCGGCCGGACGCGAGTCTTCGACGACGTACCCGGTGTACTCGAGCATGTGCGCGATGCGCGCTGCCGCTTGCAGGCTTTGATCAAGTGTCAGCAGCGATGGATCGCCGTGGATCAGCAGCCGGTCGAAATGTTTTTCGGCGAGCGTGACCATGTGCTGGTTGTCGCGCTCCTTTTTCTTCGGCTGCACGACGTCGCGCATCGACGAAAAGCGCACGCAGCCTCGCGCGGCCGCGGCATCGAGCAGCGGAATCAGCTCGCCGCGGAACTGCATGCGGCCGAACGGAAAGAGATCGATGACCAGTGCGTGCGGATCAACGCTCTCGAAGATCCGCAGCAACTCTCGTTTTCTGCGCCACCAGAACAGCGGGCCGGGACGATGCCCGCGCTCATCGACGAGACCGTACGTTTTCACGTCACGCGCACGCAGCGGCGGGAGAGGAAGAATCGGGGCGTTGCCGAAATCGATGCCGGGCACGGAGACGCCGCCGGTGACGACGGTGACGTCGAGCCCGCGGGCGAGCATCGCGCGCACGAGCACCGAGGACCGTTTGAGATGTCCAATGCCGACGAGGTGTTGAACGTAAAAGAGCACGCGTTGCGGCGTACGCAACCGGTCGGTGGAGTGTGGGGCGTGGGGTGTGGGAGCGAAACCGCGCTGCGGTACATCCGACTGCATCCGCGCAGGCTGGTGCATCGGATCCGGCGTGGCGGCAGCACGAGGCTCCGCCGTCGCGCTCACCGCGGCTTCTTTCTGCGTCCGCTCGTGCGGAGCACCGAGGTGAGAAGCTCTTCGCGCTCGGAGCTGCCCCAATATCCCTTGCCCGCCATCACCTCGGCGTCGCGCGCGCCGGACGCGAGCTCGTCGAACAGAAACTGCCGTCCGGCAGGCGGCGCGATGGCGCGGATGCCACTCTCTTCGAGCTGGCGGATGACTGCCGGCGAGGCCATGCCCGCGCCGCTCCACGGTCCCCAGTTCACGGCCACGACGCGCGCCGGCGGCCACGCGGCCGCCATCCACCACGCCATGCGGTTGAGGACTTCGTTCGCCGCGGCGTAGTCGATCTGTCCGCGATTGCCGATGCGGCCGGCGACGGAGCTGAAGAGCAGAACCCATTTCAGCGATTCGGGACGCAGCAGTTGGGTGAGGAGGAACGCGCTGTCCGCCTTCGTATCGAAGACGCGGTCGAACGATGCTTCGTCTTTGTCTGCGAGCAGTTTATCTTCGATGATTCCTGCGCCGTGCACGACGGCATCGATGCGTCCGAGACGTTGATAGACGCCGTCGATCACCGCGGTGAGATCGCGCTCGTTTCGCACGTCGGCGGAGTGATATTCGACCTCGGCTCCGAGTTGCCGCAGCGCGTCGAGCGTCTGCGTGCTTTCGCGCCGTTGCATGAGCGCTTTGATTTTCTCTTCGACCATCGCCGGCGTCACGCGCTCACCCGCGGCGCGCGGCTGATCGAGGAAGTAACGGCGCAAACCGGTCGCGTCGAGTGCGGCCGTCGCCGCAGATTCGGCAACAGGTTCGGGCGCGCGGCCAACGAGGACGATTTGAACTCCGGGACGCGCCAGACTGCGCGCGATCTCGGCGGTGATACCGCGCGCACCGCCGGTGAGGAGCACGACGCCGCCCGACGGCAAGGGCTCGAACGCCGCGGCTGCCGGTTCGACCGGCGCTTCCTCGGCGCGGAAAACGGAACGGTTGCCGTCGCGATAGCCGACTTCGAAATCGTCGCTCTGCGCGAGCAGCTCGTTCACGATCGTCGGCACGGTGATGGCCAGATTGGAGACGTCGTCGAAGTCTATTGCTTTGGCGTTGACGCCCGCGGTTTCATTGGTCAGAGTTTTCAGCAGGCCGTACGTCCCGCCGCCCGACGGCAGCCCGGGACCGGCGACGCTGTTGCGGCCCCACGCGCCGCCAAGCAACGTGGCGCCGAGCGCGTAGGCGTCGCCTTCCAATCCGAAGATCTGCAGATCGGACGCGGCGATGCGGAGTATTTGGAACAGGCTTTTGACGTCGATTTGCGTGCGGCGGCGCCATTCCGCGAGCGTCGCCGGCATCGCGGCCGGCGCAAGCGGCGCCAGATGGACGATGCCCTGGACCGGTCCGAGATCGGCTTGCTGTTCGGCGACGAAGGCGGCGAGCGTTTCCGGATTTTCGAGCGTAGCGCGATCGATCACGATGGCTTCGCCGCCGAGTTGCCGCAGCGAGCTGGCCACGCCGGAAGCGATTCCGAACGCATCTTCGGTGATGAGAAAAAGGCCGCGCAGAAGCGCGAGACTGAAGAGCGGTGCAGGCTCTTCGTAGCCGGTGATGACGTAGCGCGGGCAGGCTTCGATTGCGATTTCCGGCGACGCCGCCGGCGCCGGTTCCGGAATCGCGGACGCGACGACGACCGGCAGTTCTTCTGCGATCGGAACGGGCGCGACGACAACCTCTTCCTGCGCTCGGAGGATCACATCGACCCAGCCTTTGAGCGTCTTGAGGCGGAGCATTTCGTCGGCGCGGCGTTTCGATGGCGCGCTTCCGTTTTCGGGAAGGCGCTTGAGCAGCGCGTCGACGATCTCCATCCGTTTGATCGAGTCGATTCCGAGCTCCGCTTCGATATCCTGCTCCAGGCCGAGGACGTCGGGCGGATAGCCGGTGCGATCGCTGACGAGGCGGACGACGATCTCGTTGGCGCCAGCGCGATCGAGCGCGGTTGCGAGCACAACTTCGGGCTGCGGTGCGGGAACGGGCTCGAAAGTCTGAACGGGCGTGGGCTCCGGAGCCGGCAACTCGGCAACCGGCAACCGCTGATCAGTGAATGGCGCGGGGATCGCGGCCGGCATTACGGACTTCGCCGGAATCGTAGGAAGTGCCGGCATCGACACGCTCGGCGCGTCGGTTCCGCTGAAGCCGAGGAAGCGCGACATCACGCTCTCCTGCACGGCGAGGAACTGGCGCATCGTCTCCTGATGCGCGCGATAGCCTTCGAGGAGATCGGCGTTTGCGAACGAACCCGCTGATGACGCGGTTGCAGTGGCCGGACTCGGTGACGCAACCTGCGCCGCGGCTTTCGCGTGCGCGATGCGCTCGACTTCTTCGAGGTTGAGCCGAGGGAGTGTGCCGAGGACGTTGCGCGCGTCGTCGCGCGTGCGGCGAACGCCACCACCATCAACCCACCACGCGCGCGACGGCGGGGCGGTATCGGCGAGTTGATCGAGATCGACGGATTGAAGTGCGCGACCGGCAAAGAGCGCGCTGACATCGACGGCGACTCCGGCCGTGATCAGCGTTGCAAGGCTGCCGAGGAAACCGCGGATGCCGCCGTTGCCGAGCGAGACGGCGGTGCATTCGCTGGCGGGGAGAATCTGTTGCACGAGGCCGGTCAGAATGTTTTTCGGACCGATCTCGATGAAGACGCGCGCGCCATCCGCGGCCATCGCGCGGATCTGACCGGCGAAATTGACGGAGCTGCGCAGATGCGCTTCGAGCTGGGTGCGCAGCGCAGCGACGTTGGCTGGATACGGACGGGCGGTGGCGTTGCCGTAGACCGGCAGTTGCTGCGACGCGATCTCGCACGCTGCAATCGCTTCGACGAGCGGCTCCTCGGCGGCAGCCATGAGTGGCGAGTGGAACGCGCCGGAGACCGGGAGCAGACGCGCGGTGATTCCATCGGCGCCGAGTTTTTCGACGGCTGCTTCGACCGCGGCGCGTGGTCCGGAGATGACGCATTGTTGCGGCGCGTTGACGTTGGCGATGACGACGGGCCCGAGGCCCGGCAGACTCTTTTCCAGCGCCTCGGATGCAATCGTGACGACAGCCATCGCACCGTCGGCGGCACCGGCCATGAGCCGGCCGCGCGTTTCGGCGAGCGCGAGGAACGTTTCGCGATCGAGCACGCCCGCTGCGTGAAGCGCGGTCAGTTCGCCGAAGCTGTGGCCTCCGACCATCGACGGCGCGAGACCGAGCCGCCGCGCGAGATCGAGCATGCCGGCAGAGACCGCGCCGATCGCCGGCTGCGCCACGCGCGTGTCATCGAGCTGCCTGGCCTGCTGCTGTTCCGCGTCCGCGTTGAAGAGCGTTTCCGGATAAATGATGCGGCTCAATGGCTGCGCGAACCGGCCGGCAGTGAGTACGCCGGCATCCTCGATCGCGTCGCGCACTTCCGGTGTGTAGAGCGCGAGCTCGCGCACCATATTCAGATGTTGCGCGCCCTGACCGGGGAAGAGGAACGCGATCTTTTCCGACGAAGGCGCGGCATTGAGATTGAGTTTGCTGCCAGATCCGAGTGCTTCGCCCGAACGAAGATGCGCGAGCGCACGATCGAGCTCATCGCGCAACTGCTCGATGCTGCCGGCGACGATGACGAGCAC
>DATAMS010000666.1:0-7836 GCA_036260495.1 Thermoanaerobaculia bacterium | reverse complement strand
CCGAGGTGTCGGCTTGTCCGCCGCAGTTCCTCGGGTGTGATCATTCGGCAGCCGCATGATCTCCAGCGCCGGCTGCGCGTTGTGTTCCGTGTACGGCCGCAGCTCGCGCAGCCATGCATCGACGCGCGTCTGATCGGAGATGTCCATGTCGAATCCCGGAAATTCAGGAGCCGTCGCGTCGCGCAGCCCGCGGCGAACTCCTACGTAACGCACGCCCGAAGCGGCGTGGGCATCCGTACTCCCATCGACGAACTCGCCGTAATTGCGCAGCGAGATTTTCTTGCGAACCGCCAGATCCCAAAGGTAACCGGTGGCCGGCGCGTTGACGTCATCATCATCATCGACGACTCGTTCTCGATTGGCGCCCTCGTAGTCATAGGAACGCCCGCGTGGGCTGTACGCCGACGGCGTGGTCTTCTCGAGATAGTCGGTACCGTATGCCGCCGTCGACCAGTTGTGTCCCTGCGCGCTGACCTCGGCGTTGACGAGGAACCGATCGAACAGGCCGAAGCGACGCGCCAGCGCATGGTGATTCGGCGTGACGTCTTCGCCAAAGAACAATCGCGAAGGATCGCCGTCACCCTCTTTCATGTCGCCGAAAATCTGATCGTACGTGCGGTTCTCTTTGATGATGTAGATCACGTGTTTGAATGGTGGATAGCGCGGCGTTCCGCGCGGCGTGTCCCAACTGTTCGCGCGCGCCACGCGCTTTGAAAGCGATTGCAACGCGGCGGGCGGAGTGTTCGCGGGGAACGACAGTAGTGATCCTTCGATTTGCCCCAGCGTGTACTCGTGCGAATCCTTCGGCAACGGCAGCGGGAACCGCGCGTTCGGTCGCGAGCCGCGGCCCTTGGCGCTGACGACAAGGAGATCGTCGCCATCGGCGGCGAGCGCCGACGGATACCACTCCGCGGGAACGCGACCGAGGAGTTTCTTGGTCGCGATGTCGAATACCGCCACCGCGTTGTTGTCTGCCTCGGCCACAAACAGCCGCCCGCCATCGCGCGAGATCGCCAGCGCGTTCGGCGTGCTTCCCTCACCCGGCCCGCCGGGCGGCGAATCCTTCAACGTGCTGACGACTTTGCGTTGAACCGTGTCGATGATGCTGATCGAATCCGTACTGGCCGAGGCGACATAAAGACGCGAGCCGCGAAGAAGCATCGCCGAGGGATGACGTCCGGCGACGATCCGCCCGGAACGATGCAGCGTGCCATCAGCAGCGGCGCGAAAAACATCAACCGCGTTGTCGCCCCACGCCGAAACGTAGACGTTGCCACGCTGATCGGCGACGACCGCGTACGGATAGCGATCAGTGCGCAACTCCTGGATGATCTTGCGTTGGGCAAGATCGATCACCGAAATCGAATCGCCGAGGTTTTCTGCGGCGTAGAGAAAACGTCCGTCGCGCGAGATGGCGATTCCGGCCGGATATTGAACCCCGTCGTAAGGCTTCGGTTTCTCGTTCGGTTTCGGCTTCGGCTTTTCGGCCAGCTCGATCGTCCCATCGGCCGTCGCTTCACTGCCGTTCCAGCGATAAACGAAGATCGAGTCGTCGTTGCCGCCGCTGGCGTAGAGAGTTTTTCCATCAGGCGCGAAAGCCAGACCGATGAACGCGGCAGGTTGAATCAGCGTCTGCAACACGGCGCCCGACTTGCGATCGACAATCTGGACGCCTTGCTCGCGCCATCCGCAGAGAAGCAGCGCCACGCGATCGCCGCCCGGCGCCACGGCCATCGCCAGCGGAAAATTGCCGACGACGTGCGACGCGGCGACAGGATCGAGTATCGCTCCGGTCGGAAGTCTCTGCCCCGTCTCGGCAACGACAACGCTGGCAGTCACAAGGAACACAACGAACGATAGAAAACGGACACGCATGCGGCGATGATAACGGCATGACCTCTCCGATGCCCGCACTTTTCATCTCCCATGGAGCGCCAACGATCGCGATCGAGACGGACGACTTCACGCGGGCGGTCGACGCGTACGGCGCCACGCTATCCGGCGCACGCGCCATCGCCGTCGTTTCCGCGCACTGGCAGGCGCGCGATGTGCGCGTGAACGCCGTGGCTCGTCCCGAGATGATCTACGACTTCGGCGGCTTCCCCGAGGCGCTTTATCGAATTCGATATGAAGCTCCCGGCGATCCCACCCTCGCCCGCGAGATCGCCTCACTCCTCGGCGACGCAGCACTCGAAAAACAACGCGGATGGGATCACGGCCTATGGGTCCCGCTGCGAATCGCGCTTCCCGGCGCAAACGTCCCGATCGTCGAGATCGCACAGCCGTTCCCGACGACTCCGGAGCAGTTGATGATCATCGGCCGCGCGCTGGCCCCACTCCGCGACCGCGGCGTCGCCATCATCGGCAGCGGCGGCATCGTCCACAACCTTCGCGCCATTCACATGCCCGACAAAAACGCGCCGGTCGACGTCTGGGCGCGCGACTTCGACACCTGGGTCGCGAAACGACTCGAGGATCGCGACTTCGCAACGCTGCTGCGCTACCGCGAGCTCGCTCCCAACGCGGACCTCGCCGTGCCGACACCCGAACACTTCGAACCAATCTTCGTCACCGCCGGCGCCGCCCGCGACACCGACAAACTCACGACGATCTACGAAGGCTTCCACTACGGCAACCTCTCGATGCGAACGTTTGCGTTCGGGTGAAAACGTAGCCGCCGGACCGGCGGCCGTTCCGCTGGCGGCCCGCCGGCGCCTCCCATCGCATAAACTCGCAGCCCATGTGGAAAGCCTTCTCCGCCATCTTCGTCTCCGTCTTCCTCGCCGAGATCGGCGACAAGACCCAACTGGCGACGATGCTCTTCGCCTCGGAATCCCAAAACCGAAAATGGATCGTCTTCGCCGCCAGCGCCAGCGCGCTCGTCCTGGCCTCCGCGATCGGCGTCCTCGTCGGCGCGCAAATCGAACGCTTCGTGAAACCGTCCACACTGAAGCTCGTCGCCGGCGCCGGCTTCATCATCATCGGCATCTGGACGATGATGTCCCGCGGCTGAAACGCAATAAGAAACGGGACGAGCGGGTTCCGCACGTGGCATGGTATCTTCCGCACCCTTCGAGCACGTCTCGCAGGTTTTGTTCGTTGAGGTTACGGGCTCGTAGCTCAGTCGGTAGAGCAGCGGCCTTTTAAGCCGTTGGTCGTGGGTTCGAGTCCCACCGAGCCCACCAGGCCGGCTGCCATTCACGTCCCCATCGTCTAGAGGCCTAGGACAGCGCCCTTTCACGGCGCCAACACGGGTTCGAATCCCGTTGGGGACGCCAATTCCAGAAAGCGTTACTCCGTTTTCTTGCTGATTCGGAGAGCTTCCAGCCGTTGTACGTCCGGCAGATCTTTCGCCGGATCGGCTGTGGCGGTTTTCATTCGAATCAGCTCATCGATCCCGGCGAACGATGTTGGGATGCCGAGAAGCTCACTCTCCACGCGTCCGTTCCAAAGATCTTCCCACTCAACACCGGGCACGCGGCTGTGAACGTCAACTCTAAGCAGTCCGCCAAACGAAAGGATGTCGCCGGAGATGAAATCCTCCGCCGAGTACTCCGGGTCGAATGAGCCCCATGCCGCGACGGCACGCCGCGTTCGTTCGGCGTTCGCAATGGTGGGCTCGATCAGAACGTCCAGGTCACGGGTCGTTCGATACGGGATGTGCGCCAGTACCGCAATCCCCCCGATCACGACATAGGCCACGCCTTCTCTGTTGAGTGATTCCAGGAAATCGGCAAAGTCCTTGGTCACGGCTGATTCCTCTCACCACCCATAACTGATACGCGCTGTCGAGTAGGGCAACCATCGCTTCGATGCGTTCTTTCTGCGTCGCAGCGAGAGCATCGCTGACCTCCTCGCGCAAGATGTCTTCGCGCGCCGCGTCAAGGCGCCGGCGGCGGCTGATAGTGCGATGGTTCAACTTACGCTGCCGTCCTTTACCTTCACCGATACCCCAGCCTCGAGATCGATGAAGACGTTGCCGCTGCTTTCCGTGCTGGAGTTACGCGTCGCTCTCTTCATGACTTGGACTCCGATCATCTCGGCGCATTCAAAGCCTACATGAAGTTTGGCGTGTGCAACGCGGAGATCGTTTCCGCTTGTTCTGCGTTGAAGCCGGCGTGTAGCAGACGTTTGATCCGGCTCTCGTGCATTGTGTCGAGAAGGTCGCGGAACGCTTCGTGGCCTCGTCTGACGCTGCGCGCGTCGATGCCGCCGGCGGCGAGGATTGTCAGGCTGTCCTGGACCGGCGCGGGGACGCTTCCTACTCCGGCCAGCGTTGTTGCGCGCCGGCGCACCGCGGCTTCCAGTCTGGGATACAGCGATGGATCGTGACTCAATGCATAACGAATGTGCGCGAGTCCGAAATGGACGTGACGCGATTCGTCGTTGCGGGCGCGGCGCACCAGTTCGGCGGTCGCTTCATCCGGCGCGTGGCATTCGATGAAACTTAGCAGGTCGAGGAAGGTTCCTTCGCCGAGGACGGAGAGCAGGAAGGCGGACTCGGAGAAGTCCTGCAACTGGAGAAGTGACAATAGCGACCGCGACGTCGCCACCGAGGAGATTGCCACTCCCGACGCGAGGCGCGCGCGTTTGAGAAACACGTCGATGTGGCGCGCCTCATCCTGGAGTTGCGTTGCCAGGAACATCGCCACCTCGACGTACGCGGGATGAATTCGCGAGATGAATTTCGATGGCAGGTACAGCGCCGACAACTCATTTTCCGCGAGGAACGACATGATCTGCCGGATTGCTGCATCCAACTCCGGCGCATGCGTCCCGACGCGCGCCCACGGGATGTCGCGTGATGCATCCCACTGTGCAGCGACGGCCTGGTCATAGAGCTCGGCGACTTCGGGCGGCGCGAGGTGCGCGCGTTCGACGAGATCGAAAGGGTATGTGGGGCCGCCGGCCTCCACCGCGGTACCGCGGGGCGCGAAGCCGGTGACCGGGTCGGCGCGGTCCGGCATTGGCATCGACTGGAGAAACGCCGACGTCGTTAGCGGCTCTTGCGCGCGCAACAGCGAGTCTTCTTCCGACACTGGAAGCCGCTGCGCGAATCTGCCACGGCCAATCAGGTACCGGCGCACGTCATCGCCGGATTCTTCGACGCCGAGGTATTCGTGACGCTCGGCGCGGCACCAGGAGGGAAGATCGTGATCGGCATCGCGATTGCGGGACAGCACCGCAAGCACGCCACCTTCTTCGAGCCGCATCAAAGCCGGCCGGACGAGCGCAAGCAGTCCGCCCCCTAACGACAGATCGCCGCCATCAACGGCGATGACACTCGCCGGCGCGGACATCAGGGAGTGGTGACCTCGCTCGCCACTGCCTGGCGCAGACTCTCGTAGCCTTCCTCGCGCGGCGGCATCCATTCGCGAAGCCCTTCCAGTTCGAGCAGACGGCGGTGGGCCGGGTTTTCCCATTTCATGGCAAAGAGCGCCCGTTGGAATGCGTCGCGCTTTGCGGCACTCAGCGCCGGCAGCGCATCGAACATGCAGTGATCGAAACCCGGCGTCGTATAGAGCACGCCGATCGATGATGCGTCGATGTGTCCCGCCGCCTGCTCATTGGCCCACACAAGATCGCCAATCGCGCCAGCGTCGGCCTTGCCATCGCGCAGGGCCTTCAGGACATCCAGCTCGCTGTTGCCCGTATCGCCATGCTTGCCCAGATCCGAATCGAAGGACGAAACGTTCACGCGATCGAGATCGACACCTTCCTGCCGCAGAAAGTGAAGCGGCAGAATGCGCGCCTGCGTTGAATCGCGGCTCCCAACGGCGAGGCGCTTCCCATGCAGATCGGACAACGTCTCGATCCCTGCATCGCGCCGGACGATGATCTTGGCGTGGAAGTCGCGATCGGAGTCGCGCATGCCGAGGGAGAGGCTGCGGCCGTTCGTGCGCTGCTTCACGCGCACGTGCGCGAGCGGCGTGTTCCAGGCGATGTCGATATGGCCGGCGAGCAACTCCTCGACCTGGCGCTCATAGTTGGAGAAGAGCGCGAAATCGAAAGGAACACCCTGTTCCAGAAAATAGTCGCGGATGCCTTCCCAGATGGTGACGACTTTGGGATCGTAGGCCACAGCCCCGAGGAGAATCGATTGATCCATATGCGTTCGTTCCTTTAGAACAGCGGCAGGCCCGTCAAGCCACGGCCGATGAATTCGCGGAGGTGATCGGCAGTCGGCGCCATGACCCAGCCGGCGCGTGCGTCGCGGAAAAGTCGTTCGATCCCGAGCTGTTTGGAAAATGCAGCGCCGCCGCACGCCTTCATCGCCAGGCCGGTCACTGCGAGCACGCCCTCGACCGCGGCGAGCCGCGATTGCAGGACAAAGAGCGGAGCGGCCTCGGAACCTGTTTCCACATGCGCCAAAGTCGCGCCGAGGAGTGCACGGGATTGTTCCGTGCGGACGCTCATGTCGGCGATGCGGGCGCGGAGAACTGGGAGGTCTCGCAGCTTGGATCCATCGTGTTCGAAGCCGGTGCCGGAGAGATGTTCCGCCGTTCGCGCCACGGCGGCGCGCGCGATGCCATTCGCCATGGCGGCTGTGCCCAGCGAGAACCAGGGCAATACGACTTGCAGCATCGTGTTCGCTCCCTCACCGGATTTCGAGATGAGATCGCCCTTCGCGATTTTCAGATGATCGATGGAGACAGGGGCGGAGTCATTGCCGCGCAATCCGAGTCCGTCGAATCCGGACGTAATCCGCACGCCGGAAGAGTTGCGTCGAGCCAGATAAATCGTCGACTCGAGTGGCGAGGCAGCCCCCGGCTTTTGCGCGCTCGAGACGTAGGAGTCGGCGTGATTGGCCGCGGTGACCCATGATTTTTTCGCGGACGTCTCGAAACCCTCTCCTCTCTCTTCCATGTGAGAAACGGGCGCCCAGAATTGAGACCGCGATCCGGTCTCGGAGAATGCCAGCGTCGTCAGGTGCCGGCCGCTCGCGATGTCACGAAGGATCTCATCGCGCGACTCGAGAACATCGGAGGCAGCGATCGCCTGCGCGGCCGTCACGTGCATGACGTAGATCATTGCCGCTGACGGATCTGCCATCGCCAGCTCTTCCGACACCGCTGCGAACATGCGCGGCGACTGACCGCGGCCGCCGTGGGCAGCGTCGACGCACAACCCGAGCAGCCCTTCTTTGCCCAGAGCTTCCATGCTTTCGGCCGGGAATCGTGCGTCACGATCAGTGGCCGCGCTGCCGGGCGCCACCACGTCGTCGATGACGCGCTTGAGAGTCTTGAGGATTTCGTCTTCCGGCTCAATGCCGTAGGCGTGCAACATGAGGCCTCCACGTCCGATGTGGACGGCGATCAGTATAACGACCGTGCTGAGGGACTGCAGGTGACCAAATTCCATCAACCAGGCCGCGGTTTTTTGCGGCGGTTCGATGCGAACAGGGCCGGCAATTACGCTCAAATCAGGTTCGTTGAGACGGGAACCGGCGGAGCTATTGACGATTTACACCGTCGCCCTCACCGTCATCGTAACCACGGCTTTGGCACACGCTTAGTGACTTCGATGTCGAGCCGCGACGTCTTTGCTGAGCCGATCATCGCTCAGCCCGCCACCAATTCCGGTCAATCAGCCTCCGGAAAGCAGCAATTCGGGCGCTAGCCTGCTACTCTACGGCGTTCTTTACCGTCCACCATCCAAAAATAAGGCAGATCCAGCGCTATGCGCATTAACCACCGGCTTGCCAGCTTGCTTGTCGTCGTCTCGTTTTGCACGTCCTCGCTGTTCGCGGTGACAAATCTGAGGCCCAAGGGAACCTCCGTGGCCGGCGAGGTGCTCGTCAAGATTCAATCAAGCGCTTCGAGCAACGAAGTCGCG
>DATAMS010000653.1:0-4276 GCA_036260495.1 Thermoanaerobaculia bacterium | reverse complement strand
CACGTCGTCGATGTTGAGCCCATTGACATTGACATCGCCGGCGACGCTGCAAACATCCCAATAGCCGTCGTATGCGTTGGGATAGACCACTGCAAAGCCGTGCTGGTCGGCAAGCCGGTCGAACGCATATCCCGTCGAGCTGCGAATTCGCGCGCCATTTTCACCTGAGCCGTGAAGCACCATCACCACGGGCGCGCCTCTCGCCAGTCCGCGCGGCACATAAGTCAGATAGGTTCGTTGCAGCCCACGAACCGCAATCGTTCCCTTGCTGAGAGTCCCGGACAGTTGCGGCATCGCAGTAGCCGGCGTATAGACGAAATAAACGCCCAATACCGCAAGCACGACAATCAATCCCGCAAGAACCGCCAAGACCCTGAAGACAATGCGCAGAGCTCTTCTCATGACGGCCTTTGTCTTCCCGGATCCTCACGCGCTACGCAGCCAGCCCCACCTTCCATACGCGACGATCGCCACAAGCACACCGACGATGAACGGAAGCAGCGCGACCATCCCCATGCCGTCCATCAACGTCACCGTCGTCGCGCCGATCATGATGATCAGCAGGCCGGCGGCGGCCAACGGCGTCAGTCCGCGGCGGATTCCGGTCAGTCCGGGGAGAATCAAGCCGAGCGCGCCGAGGACTTCGCAGGTGCCGATGAAGTGATAGAACAGACCCGGGAACTTGACCGCCCCTTCGTTCATCTTCGCCACCGGCATGACGAACTTCATCGATCCGGAGAAGAGATAGAGCAGCGCCAGCAGGATCTGAATCGTCCAAAGCGCCCAGTTCCGTCCGCGGCTTACTGTCGAATCTTGCATGTCGATCTCCTTTGTCTTCACAGATACGACGAACGAGAGGCGGCCGAATCGACACGCGTCTTCTAGAAGCATCTCACGCCTCTAAAAACATTTCACGCGGAGACGCGGAGAACGCAGAGGGTTTTCTCCGTGCTCTCCGCGCCTCCGCGTGAAAACGGTTCTCAGTGCCGAATCGCGCGCTCGCGTGTGTCCGGCACCGAAACGAGCGAAACGCGCCGGATGACGTTGTTGGAAGTGTCCGCAACGAGCAGCGTGCCATCAGGCGCGATCCGGATTCCGACCGGCCCCGAGAATCGGGCCGTCGACGCAAGTCCATCAGCAAAGCCAGCGATGCCTGGAACGCCGGCGAGGGTGACGAGCCTGCCGTCCGTCGTAATCATACGGATCGTGTGATTGCCGGTGTCGGCGATGAAGATCTCTCCCTTAGCGTTGACATCGATTCCGGAAGGGTTGTTGAGATGTGCACTCCGCGCAATGCCATCGTCGAAGCCCGGCACACCAAGCTCCCCTGCAATCGTCGTCACCGTTCCGTCGGGAGCGATCCGTCGAATGGCGTGGTTGCCGGTATCGGCCACAAACACGCTCCCATCCGGCCCCGCCGCCACTCCTCGGGGACCATTAAACCGCGCCGCCACACCGGCACCATCTACGCTCCCCGCCTGCCCCGCGGCACCGGCAATCGTTTCGACCACCCGAGTCTGCGGACAGCCCTCGAACGAACCGGTGAATCGGATCTGGCGAATCGTGTGATTGCCGGTATCGGCGATGTAGAGTCTGCGCGTTGAGAATGGGAACGGATCCGCGTAAATCCAGGAGCGCGCCAGACCGGTTGGTGTTCGGAATTGCGCTTCATTCGCGTTGCTGTAGGCGTACCCCGCCGTCCCGTCTCGGCTACCGGGCTCATTGGCGCGGCCGATCAGCGGAAAGACATCGTCGCGCGCAGCCAGCGTGCCCGCCATCGAAACCAACATGAGTTGTTCGCTTCCACTGCTCGAGACGAAAAAGCCACTGTCGTATTGTCCCGATCCGCAGCCGGAGTGCGGAGGTTCGACGACGATGCCACCTCCGAGCGGCCCGTCAAAATCAAACGCCACATACGACGGTCGGTCCAGGTAGGCGACGCGATACGTGGAAACACTCGTCGCCGAGATCCGCCGGATCGATTGATTGCCGCGGTCAACGACAACGATGTCGCCAGGGTGAACGGGCGAGCCAGAGGAAAGAGTCACATCGACCCAGGTGGGCCGATTGAACGTGGCCACCGCTAATGGCCCATCGGTGAACCCCGCCACACCCGGGACGCCGGCAACGGTCGTCACCGATCCGATAATCCGGTCCGCGGCTGAAGCCGCGACGGCGATAAGAAGTAAGCAAATGACCCTGATCGAGGTTCGCATGATCGAACTCTATTGCTGTGGTCGATAAGTGTCCGGTACAACGCACCTGCGTCCGGCAATTGCCGGACGCAGGATGTTATGCGCTCACAACCGTGCTCAACACGACTGCATTGGAATTATCGTTTCTCTTTGTACTCGGTCTTCGTTTCCTGCTCGTTGCCCGACGAATCGGTCTTTGTTTCCTTCGTCGTGGTTTTTGTTTCCTTCGGATCGCCGAACATGTCGTTCTTAGTCTTCGTCTCTGTCTCAGTAATGCGTTTCTCGTCAGCCATTGTGTAACCTCCGGACATGTTTTGAGCAACGGAGGTGCCAGTGCAGGTGCGGGTTCACGTTCCATGCGAGCGGTCCGGACCGTACGCGGTCTGCCAGTGAGGAGGGGTTGTGCTCAGTGCTGCGCAGCTCGCCTGCGTGGCGGGATGACGAGCTCGACGCCGATCTCCGCGGAACTGGTCACTGAACCTGCAAGAACCTGCACCCAGACATACGACACGCCCGTCTCACTGCCGATAAACGTCAACCGCGGATCCGCCGATTGCCGGATAGGCCGCGAGAAATCGCCCATCCGCCCGCGATACCAGGAAAAGACCGGCGTCTGGTCATAACCACTGACGAGAGCCGTGACTACGACAGGTTCCCCGACCAGCACGCGCGCCGCCTCCGCGTGAATTTGAACCACGATTCGCGGCAGGACAGTGATGGTCGACAGATCGCCACAACAGTCTTGCGCACGAACATGAGCAATGCCCGGCGCCACCGCGGTCACGGACACGACGCCATTGTCCGGCACCGGATCCGGGGGTTGGCAAACCGAGGGCCCTGAAGCAAATCCATGAGCCGTGGCCACCGCCGGCATATCGCTGAAGAACTCGTAATGGTAGGGGAACCCACAGGAAAACCCACCCGGATGCTGCCAGCCATGAAGCAGAATGGTCTCACCAGCCCGCATCGTTACTTCACTCGGCGAAACCGCGGGCCCTGCCTGCCCAGCCATGCGGAGAGCCACAGCGGTGGTGAGGAGAATCATCACGGTCGTTCGCATCGCACAAAGATACGAAGGTGCGGCGCGATCCGTCCACGCGAGGGTTCGCGCTGGGGTCAGGTCTAAAGTCTAAAGTGCCGAATTGGTCCTGCCGCCCTAGCGACGATCGTCCTCGGCACTTTAGACTTTAGACCTGACCCTTCCGCGTTGGCGTCTACTTCCAGATCCCGCCGATGGGTCGCGCGGCCTCATCGAGCGGCGGCGGGGTGACGTTGAGAAGCGCTGCAATCGTGGCCAGCAGATCGTAGTGATCGTAGACGTCAGTGTTGACGCCCGTTTTGACGCGATCGCCGGAGATCACGGTATAGACTCGATTATCGGTCCCAAAGTGCGAGTCGTCTTCGTCGAAGGTGAGGATGAAGACGAGACCGGTGGTGAACTTCGGGTCATGCAGCAGCGGCGCGATATTGGCCATCAGCCACTGGTTCGCGGTTGGGATGTCCGAGGGCTCATGGCCGTCGTGCGTTAAGTCCGGGATCAGAAGGGCGAAGTCCGGCAGCGCGCCGCCGGCGATGTCGGCGCGCAACGCCGCCACCGGATCGTTCGGAGTATCGAGCCGGACGATTTGCGCGCAGTCGCTCTTTTGAACGTCAACGAAGCTGAGGAACGGAACGTGCCTGCGGACATATCCCTTGCGGTGCACGCCGCTCTCCTTTCCGAGAAAACACTTGCCGGCGACTGCCGGGTAGCCGTCCGCATAGACCTTCCAGCGCTTGCCGAGGATGCGCCCGAGGTGCGGACGGTCGAGTGTGATCGGACCGTCGGTCAGTGCGTCCTTCGTACTGCCGGAGATCAGCGCGACGTAGTTCGGCTGGCTCGGATGTGCCACCGCGAAGTACTGGTCCAGCCGGGTCCCGTTTTTCTCCAGCAACTTCATGAACTCCTGTTTCGCCGCGGTCTTCGGACTCCCGTTCTCGAGGATGACAAGGACGACATGCTTGACGCCGGTGACCGCCAGCGCCGGCACCGGCATCCTCTTCGCCTTCAACGGCGTGAGCCCGGCGCAGGCGCACAGGACAGA
>DATAMS010000652.1:0-4475 GCA_036260495.1 Thermoanaerobaculia bacterium | reverse complement strand
ATCTGCTGTTTGGCGATGGCAAGCGCCGGCTCGAGCTCGCCGGCCTTGATGAGCTGCGCGAACTTCGGCGAACCGGTGACGTTGGTGCGCTCGCCGACCATGATGAATTGCGAGCCTTCGCCGCCGTCGTTGCGCACCGTGAGCGCTTCGAGTCCGCTCAGACGCAGATGTTTCTCGACCTGCGGCGGAACGCGCGGCGGAAACATCTTCACGGCATCGACGATGGCGCGGATGAAGTCGGGCGTCGTGCCGCAGCAGCCGCCGACGATGTTGATCCAGTTGTTGCCCGCGTATTCGTGCAGCAGCGCCGCCATCTCCTCGGGCGTCTGATCGTACTCACCGAGCGCGTTCGGAAGGCCGGCGTTCGGATAACAACTGATGTAGACCGGCGCGATCGCTGCCAGCTCTTCGATGTGCGGCCGCATCTCCGCGGCGCCCAGCGCGCAGTTGATGCCGGCGGCGAGCAGGTTCGCGTGCGAGATCGAGTTCCAGCACGCTTCGACGGTCTGTCCGGAAAGTGTGCGGCCGGATGCGTCGGTGATTGTGATCGAAGCGATGATGGGAAGCCGGATGCCGGTATCCGCAAAGTACTTCTCGATCGCGAAGAGCGCCGCTTTGATGTTGAGCGTGTCGAACGTCGTCTCCGGCATCAGGATGTCAGCGCCGCCATCGACGAGTCCTCGGGTCTGCTCGTAGTACGCGTCGACCAACTCATCGAACGTCACACCCCGAAATGCAGGATTATTCACATCGGGCGACAGCGAAGCGGTGCGGTTTGTCGGGCCGAGGGAGCCGGCGACGAAGCGGGGGCGGTCGGGTGTGGAGTATGCGTCGCAGGCCTTGCGCGCGAGCTCGGCCGCGGCCTTGTTGATGTCGTAGGAGTACTCCACCAAATCATAATCTGCGAGAGAGATCGCCTGGGCGTTGAACGTGTTCGTCTCGATGATGTCGGCGCCGGCCTCGAGGTACTGGCGGTGGATCGATTCCACGACGTCGGGACGCGTGAGGCAGAGGATGTCATTCGCCCCGCGCAGATCACGCGAATGTGCAGTAAATTGCACACCGCGGAAGGCCGCTTCGTCGAGCCGGTAGCGCTGGATCATCGTCCCCATCGCGCCATCCAGCACGAGGATGCGGCGATCGAGCAGCTCACGAAGTTCGGCGGTACGGTCCGGTTGCGCCATCGATTTCTCCCGAAAACAAAAAGCCCCGCGGAAATTGCGGGGCTGAAAATCGGCGTCAGAACGCGGATCACTGCCGGCTCTTTAGCTTTTTTTAACCTGGTTGCAAGCAGCCCCGCAAATCAGTCCAGGAGATTTGAGGGTACGGCAGGCGGCGGAAGGTTGTCAAACCAAGACCGCTCGACTTGTCGTCTAAGAGGCGACTGACCAAGGCATGACCTAGCCACCCCGATCGGCTCTCTATCGATCGGAGAATCGCCTCCGATGCTGTCCGAAATCCCCTCACGCCGCGCGTAGTTGTCATGACCAGTCTGCGTGAACACCGGCGTGCTAGCATCATTGTTCCGAACGTTTCACGAGAAATGCCCAATGACACGGCTGACCGACGCCCGCGAAAGGCGCAAGTTCGAGGCGTTTGTCGAGGAGATTCTTGCCTCGCCTACGGACGACGTACCTCGTCACCTCGCCGAGCTGAGCGTCCCTTCTCCTTACCGGCTTCGCCTGAAGGTCCTCTACTCGCGAGAAACGATATCGGCAGTGCTGGCTAGCCAGAAGAAGCTCGGCAACGTTGCTGAACGCCATGCGCACGCGTTCAAACTCGATATATCGATCGGGCGCACACCTTCCCGAAGGGTGCGGTTGCCGTTTGCGATCCTCGATGCCGGTCGTCCCAACATGTTTGTCGCCCTTGCCGTATGTGCCAGTGAAGACTGGCAAACGCTCGTTCGATTCCTCGATGCACGATACCCGCAACTCGTTCCCGTCTACCTCTCCCAGCGAGAACTCATCGGATCGATCAAGACACTTCGCCATAGCACTTCCGATCTCGCCCTCCGCGTGCGTGAGATGTCGGCAACGGAGAAAATCGAGACGGAAACAGGAAAGCGCAAACGTTCCGTGCGCGAATGGACAGATGAAGATCTCGACAACCTTCTAATCCATGTCGAAGATCGGCGTCAGATCATCAACAGCTTGCGCTTCGACTTTCATCGGCGGATCAACGACACGGTCGATGTGACCCCGACGCTTTCCTGCAAGGTTACGCGAAACGCGATCGTCGAGGTTTCGGGGAAGTTCGCTGTCGCCTGGAACACCGTCATCGCCGACATCGTCACTGCCGGAGCGGACAAATTGAAGTTCTTCTCACAACGCGGATTGCGCGATCGGAACTACTCAGCATCACCCCTCGCCATTCATTTCAAGCGGCAGGTTTTCGATGATCTCGGAGAGGTGCGCCGTTTCGTTGACGTCATGCGAAAGTACCCGCACTCAGCGTACGCTATCAATCACGGAAATCCGTACGCGCATCTGCAGCTCTCGGATCGGTACGACGGATCGTCTTTCGAGCTTTGGGCCGTAACATCCGATGAGATTCTCGTTGTGCCGCGGTTGCGCGCCACGGAAGGCGCGGTGGAGCGTCTGATTCACTACATCTACGATGAGTTCCGCGAGGGAGAAGTGACGGATGCCGGAGCTGCCTGAAGACGAACAGCGGCGGGTGCGCGACGCGGCCGAAGACTATCAATCCACAGTCCACGCGATGTTAGCTTTCTCGGCCTTCGTCGTTCACGATGCCTCAGCTCAGAGACCGGGCAGCCATTTCGGCTTTGGCCGGCGAATGACTACCTCCAAAGCGAATGTCGTCACCTCTTCCGGCACCGTTACGCCCGACATAGTCGCGCAGAAGAGTGAGTCATACGGAGTCGTGGCCGAAGTAAAGCGTTCGCTCCCGTCCGATCGCACGAAATGGGCGGCTCACGTCGGGCAGATACGAAAGTACGACGACGATCTGACTGGGTGGTGGACGAGCGACGCGCGTATGGCAACGTCGGATACGACTTTGCTCCTTCATCAGACGAGGAGCCGCGCGTTCATCAGTGTGCTCGATGACGAGGGAAAGAAGAACGCGGAGGCGGTTGGACCGCACACGTCGGTAGTCGAATTTAATCGCTCAGATGAGCGCCAAGTAAGCTACTTCTTCCGGCTCGAATGGGGCGACGTGCGTGACGCCGATCTCTCCGGTCGTCTGAAGGAAGGCGTCGCTGTTCCGATCGACAAAGTGATTCGGACGTTTGCGAACGTGAAGTTTTACGACGCAGACCCGCCTCTTCCGTCACTACTCGCGCTGTTGTGGATAGACTATTTTGCGCCGTTGGCAGCTGCGGTTGCGTATGACGAGAATCTGAAGGCTTTCCCAATTGACGTGGGCGCCACCGCAATTGCTGACGAATTACAGCGCGCATACGGTTCGCGACTGCTGGAGAGAGACGAGCGATCCGTAGAGTTCCCAGGCACGAAGGTGGTTCGGAACGCGCTCAACGCACTGGTAACGATCAAGCTGGCCATGCCCCTGCCGACTGGCACTGCCCAGTATCGCGTTTTGTATCGGCAATTTAACGACGACATCCTGCTTCGATTTGCCTCCATGCTCAAGACATCCGCCGAGAAAGTGACGGAGCAACAAGCCACTCTTCCTTTCAACGAGCCGCAGGCCGCGATAACGGCACCGGCAGTGACAACAAGTCCGAAAAGGAAGAGTCGCGTCACCGGTCAGATGACCAACGCGGCGGTGCCGGCGAAGAAGTCGAAAAAGAAACCGCAGCCAAAATAAATGGCGAGTGTCGCACTTCTCGGTCTCCCGGCCAGTTGGTGAATGCACCGGGTTTGCTCCCAACACAGCCGCCACATAGCGCAGGGATATCGAATGGCATTGATAGACACACGATAGATCCGCCGACTACGGAGCTAAGCTCTCACTTCCCGGCTCGTGCTCCCGAATCGAGAGCGTGCCATCGATGCGATGAAAATCGCGGCGCTGCCGGATGAACGGAAGGACGAGCATTCTCCCGATCGTCACGTCCGATGCCTCGGAGTATGCCGGCACGCCGATCGTGATTCTTTTTTGTGGAACGCTGAGCAGAATCGTTCGATGCAGGTAATCCCACCACGAGATCAGGCTGGACCAGTTGCTGTTGGTCTCGTTCAGGCTGTCGGAGTGATGGATGCCGTGCATGCGCGGCGTGACGATCAGCCGCACCAGCACGCGCTCGACACGCAACGGCAGGCGCAGGTTCGCATGATGGAAAAGGAGCGAGCCGAAGAGGATCGTCTGCCATAGCCACAACGCCTGCGGATCGACGCCGATGATCACCATCTGCGCGGCGCGAACAGGGATCGACAGCGCCAGCTCACCGAAATGAAAGCGCAGCGCTGTAGAGGAATCGAGGTCGCGATCGACGTGGTGAACGAGATGGAATCGCCAGAAGAACGGTACGCGATGACTCGCCCAATGCC
>DATAMS010000647.1:0-51429 GCA_036260495.1 Thermoanaerobaculia bacterium | reverse complement strand
GTCTTCGGCACGCTCAATCGCTATCTTTCGTTCCGCGTGACGCCCGAGGTCGCTCGCGAGACCGGGAGCAGCTCGCTGAATGGGAGTCAGGTTTTCCGGCTCAAGTTCGCTTACGCGCAGCTCAATCTCGATCAGTGGCTGACGAAAGGATCGTGGATTCGCGCAGGACTCAATCAAACGCCGTGGCTCGATTACGAAGAGTCGATTTACCGCTATCGTTTTGAAGGAACGCTCTTCGTGGACCGCGAAGGTTTTCTGTTTCCGTCGGACGCCGGTGTGACGTTTCACTACAACCTGCCGCGCGACTCCGGCGACTTCCAGGCGGGCGTGTACAACGGCGAAGGCTCCGCGCATTCCGATCCGAATGGCGAGAAAGCGCTCCAGGTTCGTGCGGCAGTTCGTCCTGTGCCCGGCAACACCGCGCTTCATGGTTTGCGCGTGGCCGGTTTCTTCGATGCCGATCATTACGCCGCCGGACTTCCGCGCAAACGAGCCATCGCGCAGGTGACGTATGAACATCCGCGAATCACCGCTGGCATCGATGTTCTCAGCGCCACCGACCGGCCGACGCGCGCCACTGCGGAAACGCGTGCGCACGGTTCGTCGATCTGGGTGACTCCGAAGTTCGGCGGCGGCTGGGAAGCGCTTCTCCGTCACGACGCTTTGCACACCGAGGGCGTTGGCCGGAAGAGCCGCGACATCGAAGGAATCGCTTACTGGATACCGGTGCAGGCTGGCCTCTCGTCCGCGTTGATGCTCGATCGCGACGCGAGCCGCGGCCCGGCGGCGGGAACGCATGCGACGGCGTACGGGATCAAATTGATGATCAGCTACTGACCTCCGCCGCGACAGCCTTTCCGATACAATCCGCGCGTTTTCGACGGAGGTCCCCCCTTGCGATTCCGCCTTCTCCCCCGGGAAGAAACGTTTTACGCCGACATGATCGCAATGTCCGATCAGCTCAAGGTGGGCGCGCGTCTGCTCGAAGAAATGTTCGCGCCCGATCCGCCGATCGCCGACAAGGCGCACGAGATCAAGGAAGTCGAGCACAAGTGCGATTTTCTGACGCACGCGATCATCCAGCGGCTCAACAAGACCTTCGTCACGCCGATGGACCGCGAGGACATTCACTCGCTGGCCCGCACGCTCGACGACGTGATGGACGCCATCGACAACGCGGCGAGCCTGATACCGCTGTACAAAATCGATCGCGTCCGGCCGGGCGCGCGCGAGCTGGCGAAAGTCATTTCGTCATCGGCTGATGAAGTCCGGCGCGCCGTGATCGCGCTCGAACGGCGCGACGGCGTCATGGCGTGCGCGGTCGAGATCAACCGGCTCGAGAACGAGGCGGACCGCATCCATCAGAAGGCCGTCGGACAGCTTTTCGACGAAGAGCGCGATCCGATCGCGGTGATGAAGTGGAAGGAGATCCTCGACCTTCTCGAAGAAGCCACCGACCGCTGCGAGGATGTCGCAAACCTGCTCGAGAACGTGGTCGTGAAACATAGCTGATGCCGAGCCATCTCTTTCTGCTGGTCGCCGGCCTGATCGGCGTGGCGTTGGTGTTCGACTACATCAACGGCTTTCACGATGCGGCGAACTCGATCGCGACGGTCGTCTCAACGCGCGTTCTGTCGCCGGGTCAGGCCGTGATCTGGGCGGCCTTCTTCAACTTCGTGGCCGCGTTCGGATTCGGAACGGCGGTGGCAAAAACCATCGGCAACGGCATGATCGACATCCACGCCGTGACGTTCGGCGTGATCTTCGGCGGACTCGTTGGCGCGATCGTCTGGGATCTGATCACGTGGTATTTCGGTTTGCCAACCAGTTCGTCGCATGCGCTCATCGGCGGCTACGCGGGAGCGGCAGTGGCGCGCTACGGTTTCGGCGCGATCATTCCGTCGGGCTGGACGAAGACGCTGATCTTCATCGTTATCGCGCCGCTAATCGGCCTTTTGCTGGGTTTTCTGATCACTGTTGCGATCATGTGGATCTTCCAGCGCAAGTCGCCAAAGTCGGTCGACAAGACGTTCCGCCGCCTCCAGCTCGTTTCCGCCGCCGCCTACTCCCTCGGCCACGGCACGAACGACGCGCAAAAAACGATGGGCATCATCGCCGGCGTGCTCTTCACCGCCGGGTACCTCAAAACGTTCTACATCCCGATCTGGGTAATTCTCGCCGCCCACTCGGCGATCGGCCTGGGCACACTGTCGGGCGGCTGGCGAATCATCCACACGATGGGCTCCAAGATCACAAAGCTGCAGCCGGTGGGCGGTTTCGCCGCTGAGACCGCAGGCGCGATCACGCTTTTCCTGGCCAGCTCGTTCGGCATTCCGGTCTCGACGACGCACACGATCACCGGCGCGATCGTCGGCGTCGGCGCCACGCGACGCCTTTCCGCCGTGCGCTGGGGCGTGGCCGGCCGAATCGTGTGGGCCTGGATCCTGACCATTCCGATGGCCGCGATCATGGGCGCCGTGACGTACTGGATCGTGACGCTGTTCGGCGCGAAGTAGGCTCAAGCGCGGAAATTTGCATCGATACCCTCGCCTTGCTACCGAGGGTATATTCGTCGCAGAAGAATTCGTGAGATGAGCAAACTTCAGTTTCGGTTCAGCCTTCCCAAGTTTATCCAGTCGCTCGTTTTTCTTTCGAAGAACGGCGTATCGGATCTGACGAAACTCAAAGCTGCGAAGCTCTTTTACTTCGCGGACAAAGAGCATCTGCTCAGGTACGGCCGGCCGATCATCGGGGACTCGTACTTCGCCCTCAACCTTGGTCCGGTTCCGTCGCAGGCAGATGACTTCTTCGATGAGGCATTGGCTGCGCATCAGGCCGGGCCGTCCACTCCCGAGCAGGAAGAGTTTCTGCGTTATCTCGACGTCGTTGCTGACTACTGGCCTCGCTACGTCGCCAACGGCAGCGAGAGTTTCGGAGTCTTTTCAAAGTCCGATCTGGAAGTGCTCGGCGATGTGGCAAAGAAATACGGAAAGCTGCACTGGAAGCGTCTCGTCGAGCTGTCGCACGAGGAG
Organism: Thermoanaerobaculia bacterium; assembly: GCA_036260495.1. Lineage (GTDB taxonomy): Bacteria > Acidobacteriota > Thermoanaerobaculia > Gp7-AA8 > Gp7-AA8 > JADGNZ01. Next base: position 48,397 of record DATAMS010000647.1, on the reverse strand, counting down.
CCGGCGTATCGGCTGGCCGACAAAGGCAGAGCGCCAAATGGCCGCGCGCCGATGCCGTACGAGACATTCTTCGAAGGCGAGGACAGCGAAATGCTGGAGCTGGCTGAGGTGGAGCAGGAGCACCGCGATCTGGTAGCAGCGATACGGTGACGCGTCGCTGTGCAGAAGCTCCAACTCGCGAAGGCAGCCCTTAAACGCGGAAGCATCTGCCACTGGCACCAGCCGTTCGGCAACCACCTCGCAGTGATCCTGAATTTGGAATGGCCTCCGCCCGATGACGTCGTTCTGTTTTCGATCATGACGTCGTCGAAGTTCCCCAGCTTCGTCAACAACGAGATCATTCGCACTGGGCCTAGCGACTACGGATTCCTGAACAGGGACACGGTGATCGATCTTCGTGAGGTTCACGCAGCGGCGTTGTCAAAGATCGTCGTGCAGCCTCAGTTTGTGGTGCGAGGAGAGCTGATTTCAGATCACATGGAACGGACCAACGAGATCCTCCGTGCTTCGAGGACGATCAGCCAGGACGTCCTTGATCGAATCGTGATTTGAGATGCAACCATCACCGCGCTTTGTCGCGTGATCCTCAGACCGTGAACGAAACGATCTCCCTCGACGTTGAGTTGCTGGCGTTCGTGAGGCGCGATACGGATGAGCGCTGGATTGCCGTCTGTCCGTCGATCGACGTCGCGTCGCAAGGTTTTAGCGCGCACGACGCAAAGCGATGTCTTGATGAGGCTGTTCATCTGTGGTTCGAGAGCTGTATTGAGCGAGGCACGCTGGAGCGAGCGCTGCAGGAGACGAATTTTCGACCGATGGACGACGAGGAGTCTGCTCGGCAGGACGTTCGCGGCAACGCGTTCGTCGTGCGCGTGACACTGCCCGCGTACACGTGACGGAATAGGCGTCGTTGCCCGAGTTTCCAGCGCCCCGGGCCGCCCAGAATTTTTTGGATATACTCGCCGTTTTCAGCACGACTCAGAAAGGTCCTCAGCGAGGTAAATCCAATGAAACCAGAGATTCACCCGAAGTATCAGCAGGTCCAGGTGCACTGCGCCTGTGGCGAACAGTGGATGACCGGCTCGACGAAGAAAGAGCTGCGCGTCGAGATTTGCTCGAAGTGCCATCCGTACTTCACGGGCAAGCAGAAGCTGCTCGACACTGCCGGCCGCATCGACCGCTTCCAGCAGCGCTACGCCAAGAAGGCCGGACCGAAAGAAGCGGCGGCGAAATAATGCGAGCCCCGAAGGCGTGGCTTGGCTCGGCGAGACTCATCAGCGGCACGTTTGGCGCCGTGATGAACGGTCTTACCGCGGCCATGCCGGCCGCAACGGCGGACAAAAACGTCGACATGCTGATCGGCGGCCAGGCGGTGATCGAGGGCGTCATGATGCGCTCGCTCACCGGCTACTCGGTCGCGGTCCGGCAGCCGGATGGCGGCGTGGCGATCAAGAAGGACAAGCTCGTCTCCGTCACGACGAAGTATCCGTTTCTCAAGTTTCCGGTGCTTCGCGGCTCGGTCGTTCTCATCCAATCGCTCATCCTCGGCATCCGCGCGCTGAACTACTCGGCGAGCGTTGCCACGGCCAGCGAAGAAGGTGAGAAGGAAATGTCGAGCTGGGCCGTCGCGAGCTCGATGCTGATCGCCCTCGTCCTCGGCGTCGGCGTCTTCATCCTCGCGCCGCTCGGGATCACGAACCTGATCCGCCATTACTTCGCGCCCGGAATGGGAAATCTTGCGTACAACGCAATCGACGGCGTGCTGCGCGCGCTCTTCTTCTTCGTCTACATCATCTCGATCTCGTTCATGGATGAGATCAAGCGCGTCTTCCAGTATCACGGCGCCGAGCACAAGACGGTCTACACGTTCGAAGCGAATGAGGATCTGACCGTCGAAAACGCGAGAACGAAATCGACGCTCCATCCGCGCTGCGGCACGAGCTTCCTCATGTTCGTGATGGCGATTTCGATTCTGGTCTTCTCGCTCGTTCCTTCCACCGTGCCCTTTGCCGTGAAGTTCCTGGCGCGCGTCGTTCTGATTCCGCTCATCGCCGGCCTCGCCTACGAGGTGATCCGTTTCTCCGCCCGCCACCTCGGCAATCCAGTCTGCCGGATGATGACGCGGCCCGGCATGCTGTTGCAGAAGATCACTACCAAAGAGCCCGACGACTCGCAGCTTCAGGTCGCCATCACCGCGCTCAAGGAAGCGCTGATGTACGACATCGTCGAGGAGACGCAAGCCGCGGTTGCTTAGCGAACGTTCGTCACATTCATCGTGGGAAGGCGCAGATTGCGTCTTCCCATTTTTGTTTTTCGCGGGCCTGCAAAAAAGGATCGTTCCATGTACGAGAAACTCGACGACATCGAAAAACGCTACGAAGAGCTCCAACAGAAGATGGCCGATCCGGCTGTCGCAGTCGATGTCGCCGCTTTCCGCGACACGATGAAAGCCGTGTCGGAGATCGACGATGTCGTCGCCAAATACCGCCAGCTCAAAGATGTTCGCAAGCGTCTCGCGGACGCGCGCGAGATGCTGAAGTCGGATGACGATATGCGCGAGCTTGCGGAGATGGAGATTGCGGAGCTCGAGCCGCGCGCGCCGGAGCTGGAAAAAGAGATTCAGGTCCTGTTGCAGCCGAAGGATCCGAACGATGACAAGAACGTCTTCGTCGAGATTCGCGCCGGCACAGGCGGCGACGAAGCGTCGCTGTTTGCCGCCGAGATCATGCGCATGTACATCCGCTACGCCGAGATGCGTCGCTGGAAAGTGGACATGACGGACGCGAACTACTCTTCGGTCAACGGCATCAAAGACGCCACGCTGCAGATCGAAGGCAACAAAGTCTATTCGCGCCTGAAATTCGAGTCGGGCGTTCACCGCGTGCAGCGCGTTCCACAAACCGAGACCCAGGGCCGCATCCACACCTCGGCCATCACCGTCGCGGTGCTGCCCGAGGTTGAGGATATCGATATCGTGGTCAACGAAAAAGACTTGCGCATCGACACCTTCTGTTCGTCAGGTCCCGGCGGGCAATCGGTGAACACGACCTACTCCGCGGTGCGCATGACGCACCTTCCAACTGGCGTCGTGGTGTCGTGTCAGGACGAAAAATCGCAGATCAAAAACCGGCAGAAGGCGCTCAAAGTTTTGAAGGCCCGTCTCTACGATATCGAACGTCTGAAACGCGAGTCAGAATTGTCCGCAACGCGCAAAGGAATGATCGGTAGCGGCGACCGATCCGAAAAAATCCGCACCTACAATTTCCCGCAGGATCGCGTCACCGATCATCGCATCGGTCTCACCGTCCACAACCTTCCCGACATCATGAACGGCAACCTCGATGTCCTCCTCGAACCCCTCCTCGGCCACTTCCAGGCGGAGAAATTGCGCGAGGCCGTGGAGGCGCGCTGATCGAGACGAACGATTAAGCCCGAACGCGGAAGCGGCGAATCTCTTCATCCAGTCCGCGAATGGCGTCGGAGAGAAGCGTGAGCGATTCGCCCATTTCGGCGGCGTAGCTTCCGCTGCCTTCCGCGAGCGCGCGCACCTGCTCCATCGTGGCCACGATCTTTTCGCTCTCGGCGGCCTGGTTCGTGGCCACCTGGAAAATCTCGTGGATCATGTCGATCATCTTCTCGGCCGACGCGGAGATCATCGATGAGCCGGAGCGCTGTTCGGTCATGGCCTGGCGCACGTACTTCGTGACCTCGCGCATCGACTCGACGGCGTTCATGATGTGATCCGAGCCCTGCGCCTGCTGCGTCGTGGCGCCGTTGATCTGACTGAGGAGCTCCTGCAGACGGTCGATGGAGCGCGTGATGTTTTCGCTTCCCGCCGTCTGCTCGCGCGTTCCCGCGGCGATCTCCTTGCCCATGCCCGAGGCTTTCGTCGACGAGTCGAGGATGTTGTTGAGCGCCTTGCCCGCTTCGTGCGACAGCGACACGCCATCTTCGACGAGCTTGGTGCCGGACGACATCGAGCGGAGCGCGTTGCCGACTTCTTCCTGCACGGAGCGGATGAGATTTGCGATCTCGCGTGTGGACGACGCGGTGCGCTCGGAAAGATCACGAATCTCCGCGGCCACGACGGAGAAGCCCTTGCCGTGCTCACCGGCCGATGCGGCGAGGATGGCGGCGTTCAGCGCGAGAAGGTTCGTCTGCTCGGCGATGTCTTCGATGACGTTGAGAATCTTGCCGATGGCGATGGACCGGTCGCCAAGTCGCGTGATGACGGCGTTGGATTCGGCGACGGAGCGGCGGATCTGTTCCATTCCGTCGATCGTTTCGCGCACCGCCTTCATCCCCGATTCCGCTGCGTCGGCGACTGCGAGGGCGAGGTCGTACGAGCGCGCGGCGTTCGCCTCCACCTGCGCGATCGACGCGCTCATCTCCACCATCGACGAGGACGTGTCGGTCACGAAGTTGGCGAGGTAGTCGACGTTCTGATCGACCTCGCTGATCGAGCTGACCATCTCGCTGGTCGCGGATGCGGTTTCCTCGACCGAGTTGAAAAGCGTGTCGGTGTGGCGGCTGACTTCTTCGATCGAAGCGACCATTTCCAGCATCGAAGACGACGTCTCTTCCGACGACGCGGAGAGCGCTTCAACGTTGTCGGTGATCTTGCGGACGCCGTTGTTGAGCTGATCGATCGAGTGGTAGTTGTTGTCGATCATCGAGCGCTGCTCGCTGACACGCTCGGCAACGTTGCGCGATTGCGTGCCGACGTTTTCGACCACCGATTTGAGTTGCGATTGCGAGCGAACGAGCTTCGTGATGGTTCTTTCAAGGTTACCGGCCATGGCGTTGAACGCATCGGCGAGGTCGCCAATCTCATCGCCGGATTGCACGGTGGAGCGCTGCGTGAGATCGCCCTCGGCAAGGCCGCGCGCGTGATCGGCAAGGTCGAGAACGGGACGAATGATGAAGCGGGAGGAAAGCACGGCGAGACCGATGGCGATCAGCAGGGCCAGAAGAACGACGCCGAGGTTTGACCAGCGAAGTTGTTGCGCGATGGAGAGCACGTCATGCTCGTTTGCGACGAGCCGGAAGAGCGACGTGTCGCCAGGAATCGGGACGACGAAAACGTGAAGCGCGTCGCCGTCTTTGTTCAGAAGTTGCGAGCGGCCTGGCGTGACGGAAAAACCAGAGGGCAAGGTCCCCGCGGCTGCGAGCACTTTCCCATCGGCAGCGATGAAATCGGCGTAGTCGATCCAGGACTGCGATTTGAGATCGTTGACGATTGCCCTGAGCTCGTCAGTGCGCGATGTTTTCGCGGCATTCGCTGCTGCGACGGCGACCGTGCGCGAGAGCGAGTCGGCGTGCGCGACGAACTGATCGCGAACGACCGTGCGAACGCGCCACTGTTCGAGCCCGACGATGAGGATCGCGCTGATGAGCGTCTGCAGCGCGAACGCGAGAATGAATTTTGGCCGGAGGCCGAGGCGGCGGGCGGAGGTTTCGGTGGAGGCGCCGGAGAGCATGCGAATGAGCGGAAGTGTAGCGTATGGCGCTGCGCTATCATCCGCGCATGCCTCTCATCCGCTGCGCGAAGTGCGGACAGGCGTACGACGTCCCGGGTGTGATCGCCGTTCGCCTCCCCAATTCGATCGCCACGTGTCATTGCGGCGAGTGGATTTCCGGCAGCAAGGCCGCAGTCCTGGCGCGCCTGATGAATCCGGACGAGATCAAGGAGATCGACCTCGAGCCGTACAGAGTCCAGCGATCCGGCGACACGCCTGCCGCACCCGTCGCGGCGCCAAAACCGCCGGGAACGCCACGGTCGATCCGCATCATCGCGCGCGGCGCGAAGGAGGCGGTCAACAGGGTCTTCACGATCGGCAATTACCCGCTCTGGATCGGCCGGAAAGGTTGTCACATCGAGCTGGCTGAATCGGACCTGTCGCTCCGTCATTGCTCGATCTCGCTCCAGGGCGATGAGCTGATTGCGCGCGACGCCGATTCGCACATGGGGACGTTTCTGGACGGCCAGCGGATCACCGAGACCGTGATCGGCGACGGAACACACCTGCTGCGCGTTGGCTCCGCGATCGTCACCATCGAGCCAACCGGCGAGCCGGGTGTTCCCGTGGAGCCGGTCCGCGCGGATGCCGAAGCACCGATCGAAGAGGCGGAGCTCGCGCACAGGATCACGCAGAAGACGCCGGCACCAGCGGCTGCACCGGCCACACGTCCCGTCCTCATTTGCATCGACGGCGCATTGAATGGTCAGGAGTTCGAGATTCCACCGTCAGGGCTCGTGGTGGGCCGCGAAGGCCACGTCCGCGTTCCCGACGAATTCCTTTCGCGGCGGCATTTCGAGGTTAAGCCCAATGCCGACGGCTCTATCCGCGTCCACGACCTCGGCAGCCGCAACGGCACGTTCCTGAACACGCTGCCGGCGAGCGATACGAAGGTCCAGAGCGGCGACGAGATTCGCGCCGGGATAAACCGCTTTCGCATCGAGCAGCGGTAACTTCCGTCGTTCCGTCGTCACCAAAATCGGAGACTTGACGAGGCCGCGCGGGCTGCTCATACTCCGCGCGATCCAAACAAGGGAGTGTGTGAGATGAGCTTCGCCGAAGACGCGGCGGGCCGCATTGTGCGGTCGTTGTCTGCGTTACTCCACAAGGAAGTTTCCCTGGTTGATCCGGCGTCGGAGGATGGCGCGCGGTCGTTCGTGCTGACGCCGTCAATGGCGGTGCGCGACGACGATGACCTCAGCGCTTCCGGCCGCGACCTCGTGCGCGAGGTTGCCTCGGTCGTTCGCTTCGCAGGCGAGCGCGAGGAGCGCGTTCTCGATCTGGAGCGGCGCCTCGCCGAGATGCAAAGCGACAATCTCGATCTGGTCATGAAGAACCGCACGCTGGCCGAGATCTCGGCGCGTGACTCCCTGACTGGTCTCTACAATCGATGGTACGTGATGGAGAAGATCGACAGCGAGATGAACCGCTCGTTGCGTCACGGATGTCCGGTCTCCGTCCTCATGCTCGACATCGATCACTTCAAACGAGTGAACGATGCCTTCGGCCACGCCGCCGGCGACGGCGTGTTGCGGTCCGTTGCCCAGGTGCTGCGCGATAGCTGCCGCGTGTACGACGTGCCGGGCCGCTACGGCGGGGAAGAGTTCTGCGTCGTTCTTCCCGAAACGAAGACGGGGAACACGACTGTGGTTGCCGAACGGATCCGCGAACGCATGGCGGCGAGCTCCTTCAACGTCGGTGGCGATTCGGTCGTCGTGACCGCCTCGATCGGAATCGCAGGCATCGACTCGATGGACGGGGAAGGAATCGTCAGCCCGTCAATCCTGATCGATCGCGCCGACCGCGCGCTTTACTCCGCCAAACACCACGGCCGCAACCGTGTCGAGCTGTGGGATGTGGCGATGCATGGCGCGGCGATGGTGCATTAGACGAGACAACCAGGACCAATCATGGCGTTCAGCGACGTCGCGCTTTGGCTTCTCGTGATCGCGCTCGGGATTCAGACCGGCGCCGGACTTTTCGAAACGCGTGTGCTCGTGCCGCTGTGGGCATCATCTCCGCCGCAATCGGTATTGGCGTACCTCGCGGTCACGATCCGTCCGGATTCCGGCCACCGCCTTTGGATCTTTCTCACGCCGCTTACCGGCGTCATTTCGCTGCTGAATCTTGTCGCGGGGTGGCTGTACGCTGGACCGGGGCGAACATGGTGGCTCATCGCGTCCGGAGCAACTCTCTTCGTCATTGTCGTGACGTTCGCTTACTTCGTCCCGGTGCTCCTTCGTCTGCCTGATGCCGCGAAGATGCCGGAGGCGCAGCTCACGAGAATGGTTCGACTGTGGGTTCGGCTGAATTGGTGCCGGTTCGTGATTCTCGTTGCCGCGTGGCTGGCAGCGCTCAAAGCGTTTTCAATTGTCGCGGGCTAGAAGTTTGCGCGCGAGAGACTGCGAAGCTGTTCTCACAGCACGTCGACGGATTTCGGTCTTCTTCCTGACAGCACCCGGGCGAGACGCCCGAGTGCCTGCGGTCGAGACGACTGCACTCCTCAGTTTCGCGACGCCATCATCTCCCAATTCGGATCGTCGCGAAGGTAGCGGGGACGTCTGTGCCGCGCTTCGTGGCCTTCGGAGATCGTTTCGATCATGAGCTGGAACTTCGCCAGGAGGTTGCGCTGCGATGGCTTCGGAAGCGACTGCAGCTCTTCGAGCATGCGCACGGTGGCGAACTGGTCCTGATCGAGCTCCCATGGCGCGATCTTCTTCTCCACGCATCCGCCGAAGAAATCGGCTTCGGTCATGTCGTAGACCGCGAGGAGGCGTTTTAGCTGCGCGAGTTTCATCGAGCCGACGCGCTCGCCGGTCTCGAACGAGCTGATGGTCTTTTCGCCGACGCCCGACATACGCGCCACATCCTTCTGGCTCAGGCCCTTGAGGCGGCGGACTTCACGAAGTTTGAGTACGAGATCCATGGTTCTTCCTCACTTTCGCGATCAGAAACGGCGCATCAGACCGACGACCACTCCCTGCACCGCGACGTCGCGGGCCTGGGCGTAAATCGGATGCATCATTGAATTGGCTGGCTGCAGGCGAACCTTCTCGCCCTCATGGTAGAAGCGCTTGAGCGTGACTTCGCCGCTGACGTTGGCGACGACCATCTCGCCGTTCTCGGCGCGCTCGCGGCGGGCGATGATGACGTAATCGCCATCCATGATCCCGTCGTCGATCATCGAGTCGCCCTTCACTTTGAGCACGTAGTTTTCGCCGCGGCTGGTGAGGCGCTCGGGCACTGTGATCGTCTCGTTCGAGATCTCGACGTCGAGCGGAGGGCCGGCGGCGATGTAGCCGAACAGCGGCAGTTCGAGAACTCCCGAGGCCGTCGCAGAAGCAGGCTTGTCATCGTTCTCGACGAGCTCGACGCCACGCTTCTGGTTCCAGTCGCGCCGGATCAGTCCCTTCTTCTGGAGCAGGGAGAGATGTTTGTAGACCGTGCCGTACGATGAAAAGCCGAAGTGATCGCAGATTTCACGGTGCGTCGGCGCTACCCCACGCTCCCGTTGGCAATCCCGGATGAACTGCAGAATGTCGCGTTGCCGCTCGGTCAGATACGTCATTTCCGCCTCGTGAAGGGACAATGTAGGCGGTAACAACGCGAAAGTCAAGCGGAAGTTGGCGAAAGATAGGCGTAATAGGCGTAAGTGACCTATCGAGCCTTCGGATCGAACACCTTCCCCTCCTTGATTACTGTGACGACCTTGCGCACATCGCTGATGTTCGCCGCCGGATCGCCGTCGATGATGACGAGATCGGCGAGCTTGCCGGGCGCGACCGATCCGAGTTGGTCGTCGTGCTTCATCACCTTGGCCGCTCCCAGCGTGGCGATGCGCAGCACTTCGGCAGGCGGAATCCCCGCCTGGACGTACAGCTCCAACTCGCGCGCCAGCGTGTAGCCGGCCATCGCGTCGGTGCCCGCCACGATCGGGACGTGCGCGTCGTAGAGCGCTTTCACCATCGCCAGCACATTGCGGAACGAGTCGCGATAACGCTGGTCCATTCCGTCGGGCACCGGCAGACCGCCGGTGAGAAATCCGCGGCGCACCTGCGGCGGCAGCCGGTCCGCGACCATCGCGTAACTCGGCGACATCGTCCCTTTGCGCGAGACGAACATCCCCTCGAAAACCGACACGGTCGGATCGATGACGGTGTGATGCTCGTGCAGAAGCTCGATGAACGCCTTGACCTCCGGCGAATTCAAGTCGAGCGTCGCCGCGCGCTCGGCCACCGCCGTGAACCGCACCGGCGTGCGCGTGTCCTGAATGTCGGGCCAGAAATTGAGAAAGAGAAAGTTGACGTGCTGGATCTCGTCATAGCCGGCGCGAACCGCATCCTCGGCGCGCATGAACGCGGGCACGTGTCCACTCACGCGCATCCCATGCTCGTGCGCGAGACGGGCAATGAACGGCACCAGCGCTGGCCGCACAGAGCTGTAGATCTTGATCTGCTCGTATCCGAGCTTCGCGTAATTCTCTACCGCCTCCCGGGCCTGCTCCTCGGTATCGACGATCACTTTCGTCGGGCCTGCGTATTTGCCCGGACCGTCGATGATGCCGGCCAGGACGATGCGCGGGCCGATCGCGGCGCCGCTGTCGATCTTCTTGCGCAGGTCGAGCAGGAAGTCGGTGTCGTTAGCGAGATCGCGAACCGAGGTGATGCCGTTGGATATGTTGAGAAGGCCGTCGTCGGCGGAGTTGTGCGTGTGCATGTCCCACAGGCCCGGGATGACTGCGCGGCCGGCGGCGTCGATGTGCTCGAGTTTGTCCAGCGCGACGCCGGAGGCACCGACCGATTCGATTCGATTACCGCGGATCACGATCGTTGTTCCCGGCGTCGTCTGCAGTGTGACCGGATCAAAAAGGCGCGCGTTCGTGATGACGATGCCGCCTCCCGCGGGCGTGCGCATGAGGCGCGCGGCCTCCCGCGAGACCGCCTCGTCGCGCCAGGCATCCTGCGCTTTCAGGAGTTGCGGTATGACGCTGTCCCAACCATCGGCGATCACCGACGACCAGGAGGATGCGGATGCAAAGAGCTCGTTGTGGTCGTCGAGCCAGACCGGCGACGGCGTGAAACCAAGTCCGCTGATCTCGTAGCAGGTGACGTGTTGCGTCTGTCCAGCCGCGGACACGGTGAGCTCACCAACCTTGCGGATGGACGCCTCGCCGGCAGGCAGCAACGACAACCGATGCTCCGGCGCCGCCAGCAACGCGCGCGCAAGCACCGCGGTCTCCTCGGGCGGCCCGTACATCGAGACGAAGAAGCCATTCGCCGCGCTTCCCTTTTCCGCGCCGTTCGACCACGCGCCGTTCGCGAACGTCTCATCGACCGGAACCTTGAAATAGTCGTTGCCGCTGGTGTGCAGCGACGCCGTAATCGCGTTCCCGCCGCTCGTCAGCACCGTGTGCGTTTTCGGACCGCGTCCTCGGTCGTTGAATTCGAAGTCGACGGTGCGCGTCGATCCGTCGACGATCACCGTCTCCGTCCCCGCCTTCCGCCCGCCCATGATGAAGTTGCGCGTTTGTGTTGCGTGCGTGGGCGGCGGCGCCGGCGGCGGAGTCGTGTGAGCGCATGCGGTCAACGTGGCGGCGGCGAGAGCGAGCAGGCGGATTCGCATCCGCAAAGTGTACGATCTTGCCGGCATGTCCTGTTCGATGGAACGGAGATGGTTGGGCGTCGTAAGTCTGGCTCTTCTCTTCGCCAGTTGCTCGGACACTCCAATCCAAACTCCTGTTGACCTCGAACACGCCGGTACGCCCATCCAGCGCACCATAAAGTTCGCCCATCCGCAGCATAGCTATGCGTACGGCTTCGCGTTCCGGCCGGCGTTCGTGAAGAGCGATCACTGGGACATTCGGAACTACGAAACGGAGTCGAAGAAAGCGTGGAGTGAGATCTCTCCGACTGTCGATATCACCATCACCGACGCCTCAGGTGTCGTTCGTATGCGGGAAGTCAGCCGTATCTCACATGAGAGCGGCTGGACTTTGACGAACGGCTCGAGCCAGGACTTACCGGCCTCCGTCTACAAGTTCATTCCATTTCCACGAACGGCAGGCGAGCGGTATCAAGTGCGTGTATCGGTCGTCAAAGGTTGCAATGACGCACACCTTTTGACGCCGAAGTTCTTCGTCGAAATGCCAACCGCGAGTCTCTGACGCCAACCGCTACAATCCGCTTCGCCCATGCCGCGCGCGCCCGTCACCGTCATCATCCACACCCTCGACGAAACCGCCTTCATCGAGGATTGCCTCCGCTCGGTGGCGTGGGGCGATGAAATCTATCTCCTCGATTCATTCTCGAAGGACGGGACGATCGGGCTCGTACGCGAGAAGTTCCCAAGCGTTCGCATCGAGCAACGCGAATATCTCGGCGCCGCATCAGCGAAGAACTACGCCATCGACCGCGCCGCGCACGACTGGATCTTCGTCATCGATGCCGACGAACGAGTCACTCCGAAACTGCGCGACGAGATCCTGCGCACGCTCGACGGCCCGCTGGACAAGTGGGCGTATTCCGTCGGCCGTCTCAACTTCATGTTCGGCAAGCCCGTTCGATTCTCCGGCCTGCAGCGCGATCGCGTGACGCGTCTTTTTCACCGCGGCCACGCCCGCTATCCGAACAAGCGCGTGCATGCAGACCTCGTCGTCGACGGGCTCACCGGCCGGTTGGCGCAGAAGATGGACCATTACTACATCCGCACGTTCGATCACATGATCGCCAAGATGACGCGCTACGCAAACTGGGGCGCCGCGCAGATGTTCATCGACGGCAAATCAACGAACCTTTTCGGCATCCTCGGCCACCCCATCGCCAAGTTCGCCCGCGATTTCGTCATCAACCTCGGCTTCCTCGACGGCACCCGCGGCCTGATCTCCGTCGGTATGCACGTCTATTACACGTTCTGGAAGTACGCGAAGCTATGGGAACTGACCCAACTCAAACTCGCCGGCAAGCCGGTCCCGCTGCCGAAACTCGATGAGGGGGAGGGGCGATGGGAGTTGCCGTGGGTGAAGGGGTAGTCAGTGACCAGGCCGACGATTCGAGTCGTTAGCGCGAGATACATCAGCGAGTATCAACTGCGAATTTGTTTCTCGGACGGAGTAGAGAAGGTCGTCGATTTCTCGCGATGGCTTCACGGCGAAGTTTTTCGTCCACTCGTTGATAAGCGGGAGTTCAAACGCTTTTTCATCGATGGCGGAACCGTCTGCTGGCCGAACGGCGCGGATATCGCACCGGAGACGCTGCGAGTTGTTGAAACGTAATCGACGATTTACGAAGCCCGGCGTTGCGTGACCCAAGCAAAGGACATTGAGCGAAGTCATAATCATGACGTAATGACAAGAGTCCAAGCGTTGGCGAGCGAAATTCAGAATCTGACTCCGCGCGAACTGGTCGAGTTTCGGAAATGGTTCGAGGATTATGACAACGAGCTCTGGGATCGGCAGATAGAAGCAGATTCGAAAGCAGGTAAGTTCGACCAGCTCGAAGCGGAAGCCTTGGCAGAATTCGATCGCGGCGAGACCATCGAGTTTTGAGTTCAGCGGTTGGCGCGAAAAGTGTCGCTCCGTTTAAATTTCAGAACCCTGAACCACAGAGGCGCAGAGAGCACAGAGTCGACGCTTCTTCTCAGTGATCTCTGCGTCTCTGTGGTTGAGTCTTTGGTTGCAGATCGGGCCGCACGAGTTAGACCTTCCCCCTCGGCTTCCTCGCCTCTCGCATCGCCTCCGCCACTTCCACCGGGACGTTGCGCTGTTCGAGGTCGATTTCCCGAAAGGCGATGCCACCTTCGAATTTCCAGTGGTGTTTGGGGCGGTAGACGCCGACGTCGTGGATGCGGGAGCCGGCGACGAAGCGGATGACGCCGCGGCGGTAGTCGAAGGCGCGGCCGTTGCGGGTGTGGATGGCGGCGTCGATGCGGTAGGTTCCGGCGACGAGGTCGAGGGCGGGCATGATGAAGCGGACGCGCCCGTTCGTTTCGAGGCGCTCCGGCATCAGACCTTCGAGGTCGGTGTTCGTTCCGTACACGCACGTGCCGCCGGCGTGGTAGATACCGACGCCGAAGACAAAATCGTCCTGCGGCACGCGCACCGTTACGTCCATTTCGATCGAGACGGGCGTGCCGGGCCCGAGGGCGACGAGCTCGTCGCCGCGGCTATCGACGAGAACGACGCGGGAGAGGACCACTTCGCCGGAGCCCCAGCGTTCTTCTTCGCCGGAATCATCGCGAGGACCATCGGTGGTGGGCGGCTTGATCTCGTCAACAGCGGCTCGCGCAGGTGCTGTCTGCGTTGACGAAACGGCTTGCAGATACGCGTCGACAACGCGAACCGGATCCCCGATCGTCTCCGGCTCGCCGTGATCGATCCAGAGCGCGCGGTCGCAGAGATTGCGCACCTGATCGAGTTGGTGCGTGACGAAAACGAGGGTCACCCCGCGGTACTTCATCTCCTGAATCTTGGCTACACACTTGGCAGAGAACTCCTCGTCGCCGACGGAGAGCACCTCGTCGATCAGCAGCACATCAGGATCGACGTGAACGGCGACAGCGAACCCGAGGCGGACGTACATGCCCGAGGAGTAGGTTTTGACTGGTTGATCGATGAACTCGGGGATGCCGGAGAAGGCCACGATCTGGTCGAAGCGGGCCTCGATCTCGCGGCGCGAAAGGCCGAGCATGATGCCGTTGATGTAGATGTTCTCGCGCCCGGTGATCTCGGGATGAAAGCCCGCGCCGAGCTCGATCAGCGCGGCGACGCGGCCGTTGACCTTCACGCTCCCGCTGGTCGGCTTCAGAATTCCGGAGATGAGCTTGAGCAGCGTTGACTTGCCGGAGCCGTTGCGGCCGATGATGCCGAATGCCTCGCCGCGATCGACGGCAAACGAGACATCGCGCACCGCCTCGACGCTCGTTTCCGGCGTGAGCGCCAGATCACGTTTCAGCAGCGCACTCTTGAGCGTCGCGAATTGCGAGCCGCGTCCCCAGAGCCGGTAGGACTTGGAGACGTTGGTCAGTGCGATGGCGTAGTCGGACACGTTGTGGTGATTATGGTTGCTGGGTTGCCGAGTTGCTAGGTTGCTGGGGTTGTCGGGTTGTCGGGTTGCCGGGTTGTCGGGTTGCCGGCGAATGATTGAGTACGTTTGGCTTTGATGATTTGTCTTCAAACAAACCGGACTGCCGCCGGCAACCAGGTAACCCGGCAACCCGGCAACCCAAAAACCCAGCAACCGAGCAACCCAGCAACCCCTAAATCGCCTCCGCCAGCGTATCGCGCAGTCTTCCGAACACGATCACGCCCATCGCCACGGAGAACGACGCGTACGCAATCATCAGTAACGAGTCGGCGAGCCCGGGCAAATGTCCGAAGAACAGCACGTCCTGGTACGAAATCACGAACGGCGTCATCGGATTGAGCCGCAGTAGCGCGCGCAGCGGACGTGATTGGACGCGATCGACGAGATAGAGAATCGGCGTCACGAAAAAGCCGAGCTGCATCAGATTCGTCAGGATGTCGCGAAGATCACGAAAGAGCACCGACGCGGACGAAACGGTCATGGCGATGCCGGCCACGAAGAGCGTCTGCAGGATCATGAAAACCGGCACGAGCAGGATGGTGAGAGTGACTTTGATGTCGCCGTGAATCGCGTAGCCGAGCGTGGCGAGAAGGAGGATGGGCATGGCCAGGACGAAATGCACGAGATGCGATGCCACCGTGACCAGCGGCAACGCCTCGGCGGGAAACATCACCTTCTTGATCAGCCCCGCGTTCGACGAGATCGACATCGTCGATTCGAGAACGGCGGCGGAGAAGAACGTCCACGGCAGGATCCCGGCAAAAAGAAACAGCGGATAGGGATGGACGAGATTCGGCGGAAACAGGAACGTGAAGACGATCGTGTAGACCGCGAGCAGCAGGAGCGGGTTCGCCAGCGACCAAAAAAATCCGAGGATCGAGCCGCGGTAACGCGCTTTCAGATCGCGCGCCGTAAGCGCAACGATGAGCTGGCGGTAGCGGTAGAGAGTTCGGAGGGAGTCCAAGAGTGAGTTGAGTTTATCCTGAGAGTCCCCACCGCACTCCTGTCACGCATTCTGCATCTGCTTCCTGCCCAAAACCAAAAAGGAGCTCACGTGCGCAATACCTTCGCCATCGTCGTTTTTCTCTTCGCTTCATCGCTCGCCGCTCAACCACTCACCGTCGGTACGCAGATCGTGGACACCGGCGGCACGGCGACGATCACGAACGGCGGGCCGGTTACGTACGTGAACCTCAGCAACGGCGCAACGGCGAACGGTACGGTCAACAAGGCCACCGTGGCCTGGAGCGCCACCTGCTCGAATGCGTTCAAGATCGTCTTCCTGCGAGAAACCTTCAATTCCGTTTCTTCATTTACTCTCGTGGCCTCCCGTGGACCTTTCAATGCCGTCAGCGGACGCAACGAAGTCACGCTGACGCCGCCCGTCAACGTGAACCAGGGCGATTTCATCGGCGTCGTGCAACTGCTTCCTGTGGCGACCTGCGGCTCGATCCGGACGCAATCGTTCGCCAGCAGCACCGGCTACAACCTGGTGACCACTGCTGACATGAGCACGACTTCAGGCGTGATCGGTAGCTCATCGAACTACTCGAGTGGCCTTGCCATCGGCGCGGTCGCGTTCAACAGCGACCCGCTGCTGGTGCGCATCCTTCCCGCCGCCGGCGCGGTTCAGGGATCGAGCGCATTCTTCCGAACTTCGCTGCAGATGCTGAATCCGACGGGTTCGTCCATCACCGGCAAACTTGTTTTTCACAAGCAGCTCCAGTCGCCGGGTCCGGGCGATCCATCTCTCGACTTCACGCTGCCTGCCGGGCAGTCCACTTCCTATCCGGACGTCATCGCGTCGATGGGCACCAGCGGTCTCGGCACGCTCGACATCGTCACAAACGGTGGCGACGCGCCGATCGCCACCGCGCGCGTTTTCAGCGACGGCGGAACGGCCGGCACGTCCGGATTTTCCGAGGAGGGAGTGTCGCCGAACGACGCACTCGATTACTTCAGCCGGGGAGTCCTGTTGATTCCGTCAGACCTGACGAATTTCCGGATGAACATCGGCGTGCGAACGCTCGACAGCGGCGCAACCCTCAGCGTCTCCACGTTCGACGCAACGGGGGCAATCAAAGCCACCCGCGTTTTGCCGCCTTATGGGCCGAACGTGTTTGATCAGATGCCGGTGGCCACGTTTACCGGCGCGACCGCGGTACCGCCGGGCGGATACATTTTGATTACCTTCAACGTCTTCGGCGGCAGAGCCTTCGTCTACAGCTCCGTCATCGACAACCGCACCTCGGACAGCACCTTCCGGCTAGCCGATGTGAAGTGAGGAGTGCGGGACTTCTCGATTCGGGATAGGGGGAGCCTCGCGGCTCCGCCCTCCCGCACCACCGTGCGTGCTCGTTCCGCACTCGGCGGTTCGGCTGATTGAGCTCGCCACACTCTGCGGGCACTGGGGCGGAAATTCGCCGGCGGTAAATTCGCGGCGAGGCCTTCAATCATGTCGCGCTTCTAATCGAAACGATAACGAACCGCGTCCTTCGGTAGTGGCCCGGTCACCAGCCGGCCGTTGTGATCGGGTGGCATGCTGGCTAGCGAGCGCAAGCCGTATGTGTCGCGCATGAATCGGTTGCCGGCGGGATCGTGTGCGATGAAGAGAAGCGTGCCGGCCATCCCAGGCGCGTGATCGACGAAGACTTCTTTCCCGCGGTTGGTTCGGAGAAACGCATCGAGGCTGTCCCAGCGTCTGGCGAAGGTTCGCGCTTGCGGAATCTCACGCGCCATTTGCACGGCGGTGATGAGCGGCGCGATCGACGTGACGATCAGAGCGGCGGCGAGCGCTCCGCGCCATCGCTCCTGCCACGGCACCGTCGCGCCGGCGGCTGCTACCGCTGCGACGACGAACGCGTACGGAACGATCCTCGCGCGTAGCGGCAATGCGGTCAGAAGGATTGCTTGCGCCGGCGCGAAGGTGACGAGCACGCACACGATCGCGCAGAGGACGGCCACGATCGTGAGACGCCGCGAAACGCGTGGCGCGAAAAGTGCCGCGGCGAGGAAGACGAGCAGGAGAGCGATGCCGGAACTGGCGAACGTGTTTGCCAGGAATGCTCCTGCATCGCTCGCCATCGCCTCGAGCACGTGAAGAAGAGGAGGCATCGCCGGATATGCCGCTTTTCTTACGAGATTCCCGGGCGCCGCGGCGATGACGGCGAGCGAGACTAGAGATCCGAGAAGCGCGGCCAGCATCGGCTTGCGCCGCCACGACGCGAAGGCAATCGCACAGACCACGATTTGTGCGAGCACCCCCGTCTCCGAACATCCGCCCGACACGAGAAGCACGACGAAGTCAAACCACCGAACCTCCTCGCGCTCCGCAGCGTTGCCCAGCCACCACACGAAAACCGCCAGCGGAATCGTGTAGCTGAGCAGGCCGGTCTGCCACAGCAGCGACTGCGGCACGTCACTCGTGCCAAGGAGAATCGCGTACGCCATCGCCAGAGCCAGAGGCCATCGCAAACGCGCGCGCAACGCCGCGACCAATCCGAGCGTGGCGGTGGCGACAAGAAAAATGCTTGCTCGCGGTCCCATCGAAACGAGCACGGTCTGCACGAACGTGAAGACGTAGCGGCCGCTCCAGATGCGGTACCAGAGCGCCTGCCCGCCCCAGAAACCGTGCGTGGCGGTGACGCCGGCGGTCCAGTAGTCGTCAGCGAACCAGCGAAGGTAGATTCCGCGATAGCAGACCACGGCCAGAGCTGACGCGGTGGCGACTCCCGCGATCACTGCCGCCGTGCGCTCTTTCATCACATCCGCGGCGTTTTATTGAGTCACCGCGGCGTCCGTAATCTCCAGCCCGCGATCGATCAGCTCGAACGCCTCGCGGAGCTGCGATTCCGTGATGCACAGCGGCGGATTCGTGAAGAGATTGTTCCAATTGATGAACGCGTACATGCCGTTTTCTTTCAGGAACGCGCCGAGCTTTTGCATTTCGGGGCTGGTGCCGTTGAACGGGGCCATCGGTTCTTTCGTTGCGCGATTGCGCACCAATTCCAGGACGCCGAAGAGGCCGATGGAGCGGACGTCGCCGACCGAGGGGTGCTTGTCCTTCATCGCGCCGTGAAGATCGCGGAGGACGCGTCCCATCTTCTGCGTGTGCACCATCGTGTCGTCGTCGATCATCGCCTGCAGGCACGCTTCGGCCGCGGCGAGGCTCATCGGATGCGCGTTGTATGTGAGACCGCCGAAGAAAATGTTCTTGTCGAAATAGTTGGCGAGGCGGTCGCTCAACGCCAGCGCGCCAAGCGGCAGGTACGCCGACGTCAATCCCTTGGCCATTGTGATCATGTCGGGGACGACGTTCCAATGATCGGCGGCGAACCATTTTCCGGTTCTGCCGAGGCCGCACATCACTTCGTCGCAGACGAGGAGGATGCCGTGACGGTCGCAGATCTGGCGCAGGCCCTGGAGATAACCGTCGGGCGGGACGATGAGGCCGTTCGTGCCGGTGACCGTCTCGATGAAAATCGCAGCGATGGTCTGCGGACCTTCGTACATCAACGTCTCTTCGATCTCGTCGAGGCAGCGGCGCGTGAACATCTCGTCGCTGTCGCCTTCGCGGAAAAGATGGCTGCGGTATTTGTAGGGATCGAAGAAGCGGACGACGCCGGGAAGGCCAGGCTCATTGGCCCAGCGGCGCGGATCGCCGGTGAGCGAGATCGCGCCCGCTGTGGCGCCGTGATACGAGCGATAGCGGACCATGATTTTCTGGCGGCCGGTGACCATGCGCGCGACGCGGATGGCGTTTTCGTTGGCTTCGGCGCCGCCGAGGGTGAAGAAGAAGCGATTGAGATCGCCGGGCGTGAGGTCCGCGAGCATCTTGCCGACGCGCGCGCGCACCGGCGTCGCCATCCCCGGCCCCGCATACGCCAATTCCTCGGCCTGCCGTTTGATGGCATCGATGACGCGCCGGTCGCCGTGGCCGATGTTCACGCACATGAGCTGCGAGTTCATGTCCATGTAGCGCTTGCCGTTGGCGTCCCAGAAGTAGATGCCTTCGCCGCGGACCATGGGGATGGGATTGACGCTGCCCTGCGCGGACCAGGAAAAAATCGTGTGGCGTTTGGTCAGTGAGACGATCTCTTCCGCGGTCATTGCGCCAGTGGTTTCTGCTGTTGCCGTCATCTCGGATGCTCCTCGGTTTTACGTGGCTGAACTAATACGCTGACGAGGGGGGTGAATGCAATGGGTTGCATTACGGGGAACGGTCACGCGGAGACGCGGAGTCGCGGGGAGGTCAGAAACGAGAGGGCAGAGACAAGAGACCAGGCAACAACCCTTCAGCCCTCGTTGTCAATTGTC
Organism: Thermoanaerobaculia bacterium; assembly: GCA_036260495.1. Classification (GTDB taxonomy): domain Bacteria; phylum Acidobacteriota; class Thermoanaerobaculia; order Gp7-AA8; family Gp7-AA8; genus JADGNZ01. Next base: position 28,482 of record DATAMS010000647.1, on the reverse strand, counting down.
CCTTGTCAATTGTCAATTACTCCGTTGTTGTCGCTCGCGCAGGCCAGCACTTCATCGATGAACTCGTTGATGTCGAACGGCTTGCGGAGGACGCGGCGAACGAGCTCGCTGTCTTCGAAGTCCGCGAGTGCGTGATTCGAGACGGCGGTGACGACGATGGTTCGTTTCAGAAGGTCCGGCAAACTGGTCTTCAGTTCCCGGACGATCTCGAAACCGTTCACCTTCGGCAGCATCAGATCGAGAACGATCGAGTCGTAGCGGAGCTCGCGCATCTTGCGAAGGGCGGCATCGCCATCCGAGGCGCTGTCGACGATGACTTCGCGACGTCGCAGGAGCGCCTTCATGAGGGTCTGGATGCCGTCGTCATCATCGACGATGAGCACTCGGGGAGCGAGGCGTTCCAGGGTGATCGACATGGGGCACCGTCCGTTGGCTTGCCGGACGAAAATCGTGTGAGCGTTATTGCTGAGACGAACAATCAGGCCACATCGCCGCCTTCCCTACGGTCCGTATTCTATCGAACAAAGCGCAGAGACCGTCTTGAGCGAGCATACGCGCCTCACAGCCGCTGCTGCGGAATCTGGCGATGAGCAGGGCAGTTTGAACGGTGCAGTTGCACGATCGGCCCGCCGATCCTTCGGTATTTGGCACTGACGTACTAAGCGAACGTCTCTTCCTGATCTCGTCGCGGTTCACGTAACCCGTCGCTTCCGGAGGAGCAGTGCCCACCCTGAGCCGTAGTCTTCTTCTCGATACCCTTCCGCCCGATGTGCGAAGTTCGCTGCACGTGCAGGAGTCCGATCATCGGTTGTCCGAGGTGCTCATCAAGGCGGACGAGAGTCCGGAATTCATTTTCTTTCCGCACACCAGCGCGCTTGTGTCGATTATCCGTTCCACCGAAAGCGGTTCGATGGTCGAGGTGGGCGTGATCGGCGGTGAAGGTGTCTTCCACGTCCATTCGCTCCTCACGCAAACGCCGCCGGCCGGCAGCGAGGCGCTCGTTCAGGGCGAGGGACGGTTTTCGCGCGTGAAGGCCTCGCGCATCAAGGAGCTCTTTCGCACCAACGAGCCGTTTCGCGAGCTGTTGCTCGAATACACGAGCATCTTTCTCGACCAGGTGACGCAGAACGCCGTCTGCAACCGGCTGCATCCGATCGAACAACGCCTGGCGAAGTGGGTGCTGATCGTGAGGGAGCGTGTCGGAAACGACGATCTGCAGATGACGCACGACTTCCTCGCGCACATGCTCGGCGTTCACCGCCCGGGTGTTTCCATTGCCGTGAATGCGCTGGCGATGGATGCCGTGATCGAGAGCCGCCGGAATCACATCATCGTTCGCGACGTCGTTGGACTGAAGGCGAAGTCGTGCGAGTGCCACACCTCGATCAACGACCGCTTGAGCGTGTTTTCGCGAAAGCTGATCAAGCGATCGGCGGCGTAAGATCAGAGACAAGAGATCAGAGCACCTGTCTCTGATTTCTCCGCATCTCCGCGTGAAACGTCCCCCGCTACAATGCGCGAATGGGATGCGATCCGAAACTTCTCTCCGGCGTCAAGCTTTTCGAGTTGCTCAGTGACGAAGACCGCGCTGCGCTTGCCGCGGTCGTCGACAACATTCATGTAACCGCCGGCCAGACGCTCTTCGAAGCCGGCCATCCCGGCGAATCGCTCTTCGTCGTCCGCAGCGGTGAGGTCGAGCTTTTCATTCGCGACAACACCGGCCAGAAGATCGTGTTGATGAACGCGGTCGAGGGAGGCCTCTTTGGCGAGCTGGCGCTTCTCGATCGCGGTGCGCGGACGGCGACGGCGGTCGCGCTGTCGGACAGCGAGCTGCTCGAGCTCGACCGCGAAGATCTCCTTCTTCTTTTTCAACGCCATCCCGACAGCGCCGTGAGCATGCTGGCGGCGGTCACAGGAATGATGCGCAAAGCCGACGAGCTGCTGCGCACACGTGTGTCGCGCAACGTCAACGAAGAGGTCGAAGAGCATCTGACCACGCTGCAAAAGGTGGCCGACTGGATCGCCTGGTTCAGCGGCAGCATGCCCTTCCTCATGATGAACGGGATCTGGTTCATCATTTGGATCATCATCAATACGACGAACGTGGGCCTGCCGCGCTTCGATCCTTACCCGTTCGGGCTGCTGACGATGATCGTCTCGCTCGAAGCGATTTTCCTATCGTGCTTCGTCCTCGTCAGCCAGAACCGTCAGGCCGAAAAGGACCACGTCCGGTCCGACGTCGAGTACGAGATCAACGTGAAGGCGGAGCTGGAGGTCGCGCACCTGCACGAGAAGACCGACCGGATGTACGAGCAGATGCTGGCGCGGTTTGCAGTGTTGGAACAGGAGCTTCGCGCGAACCGGCCCGCGTAACCTCATCCTCCATCAGCTAGCGTAACCTCATCCTCCATCAGCTAGCGCGTTTCTTCAGCGGCTTTTTCTCCGCTCGCCGGGAAGGGAGGTTGGTAATGATCGAACGAAGCAACTCGTTGACCTCGTCCGACGAGTGGAACACCTCCGCGACATCGGGTTCGAGAACGATCGAACGAACACGGCCGAGCTTTGGCCGGGATGCGAAACGATTCGAGCGCGACTTGCTGTAGTCGAAGTCGTAGTGCGGCCGCATCTCGTTGGGAGCTGGTTCAGCGGCGTGATTCTTCTTCATGATGGCGTCGCTCGTCTTTGTCAGGCTTGCGGGCATTGATGATGCGGATCGATACCAACAGAAGCCGTCCTGAGTTGGAGTAGCCGGTGATGATTTCTCGCGTTTCACCGGCTGAGTGATCGGGATCTTCGTGAATGCGAGCAAGCGGATCGTCGAAGACCACTCATCGCCTCTTCAAAGGTGACGGCGTGCTTCGTGAGATTCGCAGCGGCTTTGTCGTCATCCCAGTCAAAACCAACAGGCTCATCGAGCTGCGAACCTATCACGGCACGTTCTGTCATCAGGAGCAGGGCTTATCGACTGGCGAAAAAAGCGTGCCGCCAATGTTCCCAGGGCGTCAGGCGCCTGGGGTCAGGTCTGAAGTGTGAAGTGACGGATCGGGATTGTCGCAGAGAGGCCGAAGCGGTCTTCCGTCACTTCACACTTCAGACCTGACCCCAAGCGCCGCTTATACTCCGCGTCCTCATGAAGCAGGCTCGTCCCGAGGTCTTCAAGTTTGGCGGTGTCGCCGTCGGCAATGCCGATGCGATTCGCGTTGCGCTCGCGCACGTGAGCCGCGCGGCGCCGGGTGTTGCTGTCGTCGTCTCGGCGATGAATGGCGTCACCGATCTGCTGCTCGAAGCCGGCCAGGCCGCGTTGCGCCGCGATCGCGCGCGTTGCGATGACGCCGCGGCGCAGGTCGAATCGCGGCATCGGACGCTGGTTGCGGAGCTGGTTGCCACGCCCGATCGCGCCAACGCCCTGAACGCGGTCATCACCGAATCCGTCCGCGAGCTTCGTTCCATGACCGAAAGCATCGCAGTCCTCGGCGAGTTGACTCCTCGCGCGCAGGACGCACTCGTCGCCCGTGGCGAGCGCCTCGTCGCCGCGATCTTCGCCATTGCCGCAATCGAGATCGGAATCGATGCGGTGTTCGTCGATGCCACCGAGGTGATTCAAACGGAGCGAAGATTGGGAACGCTCTGGCCGAATTTGTTGAAGTGCGAACGCGCCGCGAAGAAGAACGTTCTGCCATTGCTTGCCGCCGGAAAAGTCGTCGTGATGCCCGGCTTCCTCGCCAGCGGCCCGGACGGCTCCGTCGTCACCCTCGGGCGCGGCGGCTCCGACTTCTCCGCGGCGATTCTGGCGCGCAGCATCGGCGCGCGTGCGCTGCGACTCTTCAAAGAAGTCGACGGCCTCATGACCGCCGATCCGAAGAGCGTTCCCGCCGCACGCGTCATCGCCGATCTGCATTACCGCGAGGCCGCCGAGCTGGCCTACTACGGCGCGAACGTGCTGCATCCGCGCACGATGATCCCGCTCGTCGACCGCCGCATTCCGCTTTACGTGCGCAACAGTTTTCGCGAGACCTCGCCCGGCACGCGCATCGCCGGCGACGTCAAGCCCGGCTCCTATCCGGTCAAAGCGCTCACCGCGATTCATCGCCAGGCGCTCCTCTCGATTGAAGGAAACGGAATGATCGGCGTGCCGGGCGTCGCCGGCCGCGCGTTCACCGCACTCTCGCAGGCAGGCCATTCCGTCTCGATGATCAGCCAGGCATCGAGCGAATCGAGCATCTGTTTCGTCGTCCCCGAATCGGAAGCTGATCATGCCGTCGCGGCGCTCGAAGCGGCGTTCGAGCCGGAGCGCAAACTCCATCTCATCGATCGCATCGACGCCGAGAAACGGGTCGCACTCATTGCCGTCGTCGGACTGGGCATGCGCGGAACGTCCGGCATCGCCGCGCGAACGTTCTCCGCGATCGCCGCCGCCGGCGTGAACATCGTCGCCATCGCGCAAGGCTCCTCGGAGCTCAACATCACGATCGCGGTTTCGGAAAGTGATGCCACGCGCGCGTTGCTGGCGCTTCATTCCGAATACCAGCTCCACAAGATCCGTCCGCTCGCCGACACGACTGGCCGCGAGGCCAAGCTCACTCTTCTCGGCCTCGGCCAGATCGGCCGCGAGCTGGCGCGTCAACTGATCGCGCAGCAACCGCACCTCCGCCGAGACCTCGGCATCGATCTCAAAGTCGTCGCCGTCGCCGACCGTTCCGGCATCCGCATCGACGACAAAGGATTCACTCCAGCGGCATTGCAGCGATTCGCGAAACGAAAAGAATCAGGCGCGCGCCTTTTCGAGCGCGGCTCGCCGCTGACGTTGCGCGAGCTCGAAACGATGATGCGCGACGAGCTTTGGATGCTGCCGTCGTACCGCCCGGTGCTCGTCGATCTCACCTCGGAAGAAACAGGTCCGCTGCTGCAGGAAGCGCTCGAATACGGATTTCACGTCGTCTGCGCGAACAAGAAACCGCTGGCCGGACCGCAGCTCGAGTTCGACCGGCTGATGGAAACCGCGAAAGAGCGCGGCCTTTCCGTTCGCTACGAGGCCACCGCCGGCGCGGGATTGCCGGTGCTCGACACGATCGCAAAACTGCAGGAAGCGGGCGACAAAATCGAGATGATTCTCGGCTGTTTTTCCGGCACCCTCGGCTACCTGATGACCGCGCTCGAAGACGGCGTCGCGTTTTCCGAGGCCGTGCGCAAAGCGTGGGAGCTTGGCTACACGGAACCTGATCCGCGCGACGATCTCTCCGGCATGGACGTCGCGCGCAAGGCGCTCATTCTGGCGCGCACGCTCGGCTATCGCGCCGAGCCGGACGAGATCAAACTCGAGCCGCTCGTTCGCAGCGATGGCAGCAACATCGACGCAAAGACGTTCATTGCCGGACTGGTCTCGCTCGACGACGAGTATCGCGAACGTGTCGATCGCGCGCGCCGCGGCGGCAAAGTTCTGCGCTACGTGGCCACGATTCGCAAGCGCTCGATCTCCGTCGGCGTCGAAGCCGTGCCGAACACCTCGCCGCTCGCTCATCTGCGCGGGACCGCAAACCAGGTGGCGATTTATTCGAAGCGCTACAAAACGAATCCGCTCGTCGTCTCCGGTCCGGGCGCCGGCGCGACCGTGACCGCGGCCGGCGTTCTCAACGACATCGTCGCCATCGCCATGGAAGAACGTCGGAGGCGAAGCCGGTGAGCGCGACGGCATTCGCGCCCGGCTCCATCGGCAACGTCGGTCCCGGTTTCGACGTTCTCGGCCTCGCCATCGAAGGAATCGGCGACCGCGTCACGATCGAGTTGACCGATGGCGATGCGCGCGTCGACAGCATCACCGGCATCGACGCCGCGCTCGTTCCGCTCGATCCCCAACGCAACGCCGCCGCGATCGCCGCCATCGCCTGGCTTCGCGCGCATGGCGATTCGCGCAATCCGATCGTGACCATTGATAAAGGCTTGCCGCTGTCGGGCGGACTCGGCGGCAGCGCCGCCAGCAGTGTCGCCGGCGCGTTCGCCGCCGCGCTGGCGATGGGCAGCGAAACATCGCCGGTCGAGCTGGCCGCGGCAGCGTTGCAAGGTGAGATGACCGTCGCCGGCGAGCATCTCGACAACATCGCGCCAGCCATTCTGGGCGGACTTGCCCTCTCGCGCTCCGTCCGTCCCATCGACATCATCGCTCTGACAGTGGCCGCCGATTGGCGCCTCGCGTTGGTAACGCCCGACGTCCGCATCCAGACGAAAGCTGCGCGCGAAGTCTTGCCATCGACCTCGGGCCGCGCGGTCTGGGTCCAGCAGATGGCGAACACCGCGGGTGTCGTGCACGCGTTCGCGACCGGCGATGGCGAGTTGCTGCGCCGCGCCCTCGACGATCGCTACGCCGAACCGCGCCGCGCCGCGCTCATCCCGCACTTCAACGCCGTGAAGCGCGCCGCACTCGACGCCGGCGCGTTCGCCTGCACGATCAGCGGCTCCGGCCCGACACTCGTCGCAATCTGCGCCGACGGCGACATCGCGCATCGCGTGACCGCGGCGATGCAGACGGCCTTCGAACAGGTTCGATCGACCGCGCGCGTTTCGCCGATCGCGCGGCAAGGAGTGCACGCCGTATGAGCGAATGGCTGCAATGCATCGCCTGCGGACGCAAGTTCGACGCGCTCGAGATCCGCTACACCTGCGAGTGCGGCGATCTGCTGAACGTTGAGCGCGACACGTTTCCCGATCGCGAGATCTTCGAAGCGCGCCGCGCCAGCCGCCGCACAATCGATCAAAGCGGCGTCTGGCGATTCCGCGAAGCGGTCTTGTCGATCGATGAAGATCAAATCGTCACGCATCCCGAGGGGGCGACGAGGATGTACTCGCGGGAGTGGGGAGCCGGGGGCCGGGAGTCGGAGAGAGCAGACAAGGGCCACGATCTTCGAGAAGGCTCCGATCTCAACGAGAGTCCGAGATCGGGCAACAGCTCCCACACCCGACACCCGACACCCGACACCCGAATCCACTTCAAACACGAAGGCGAAAATCCCACCGGTTCATTCAAAGACCGCGGCATGACTGTGGCCATGACGCAGGCCAAACGGCTCGGCGCCCGCGCCGTTGCTTGCGCCTCGACCGGCAACACCAGCGCGTCGCTGGCCGCGTACGCAGCGCAGGCCGGCATTCGTGCGGTCGTGTTCGTCCCCGCGGGGAAAGTCGCCACCGGCAAGCTCGCGCAGACGCTCGCGTACGGAGCAACCGCGCTTGCCGTTCGCGGCGATTTCGACGCCGCCATGACGCTCGTTCGCGAAGCCTGCGACAAGCTCGGCATCTATCTCGTCAACTCCATCAACCCGTTTCGCATCGAGGGCCAGAAAACGATCGTGTGGGAGTTGCTGCAGGATCTCGAATGGAACGCTCCCGATTGGATCGTCGTCCCCGCCGGCAACCTCGGCAACACCAGCGCCTTCGGCAAAGCGCTGCGCGAAGCCTTCGACGCCGGCTGGATCACGACGATGCCACGCCTCGCCTCGATCCAGGCCAGCGGCGCGAATCCGTTCTTCCGCAGCTACCGCGAGTCGTTCGCCACGCGCCACAAAATCAGCGCCGAAACCATCGCCAGCGCCATCCGCATCGGCGATCCCGTCAGCCACGCCAAAGCAGTGACCGCGATTCAGTCAACGAACGGCATCGTCGAAGAAGTGACCGACGACGAGCTGATGGCTGCCAAACGCGAGATCGACGAAATGGGCATCGGCTGCGAGCCCGCATCCGCCACGACTCTGGCCGGCGTGAGAAAACTCCGGGCCGCGGGCGTCATGCACGACGGCGAGCGGATCGTTTGCGTGCTGACAGGCCACCTGCTCAAGGACACTGACTCCATCCTGCGCAACGTCCCGAAGGAACGAACGATCGAGATCGATCCGACCATCGAAGCGGTGGAGCGCGCGTTGGACCTTAGGTAAAGAGTCGCGCCGCAACCATTGCGCGGACTCGATTCGAACGCGGCGAACATTCACGAACTACGGGCGACTACGAGCGTACCGCCTTCGCCGGACCGCGAAAGTTCCGTCGCGCGAACAGCATCCAGACTGCGATGAGCAGGAACGACACACCGATCATCGTCCAGAGCACCAGTTCGTTGGGCGGGAGCATGAAAACGATCGTGATGATGACGATCCAGATTACGGCGATGACGTTGATGGCTGATGACCATCGGCCGAGCGACCACGGCGCACTCGCAGACGTCATGTGCTCGCCCCTGCCGCGAAGCCGATTGCGCAGGTTGAGCAGGACGGGGATGCCGTACGCGAGGTAGAGGCAGATCGTGCTGATCGACGTGACGACGAACCACGCAGCGGCGTAGAGACAGACGATGACGCTGAGCACGGACGTCACGATGATCGCCACCGCCGGTGTGCGATGCGTTCCGTTCACGCGTTTGAGCCAGCGCGAGCCGGGCATGCCGTCGTCGCGGGCGAAGGCGTACCACATCCGTCCCATCGAGGTGACCGAGGCGACGCCGCAGAGCCACATTGCGATACCGATCACGACGGCGATGATGTTGGCGAGAAACGGGGCCAGATTTTTCGAGACGATGTAGAGAACGGGATAGGGATCGTTCGCCGTCCTCGCCACATCGCCATTCGGAATGCACCACGTCAGAATCATCAGCATGACGTAGCCGGCGACGGCTGAGACACCGACCGACATCACGATTCCCCAAGCCGTGTTCTTGCGCGCCATCACCGTCTCTTCGGCGAGGTGCGCCGAGGCATCGTAGCCGGTGAAGGTCCACTGCGCTTGCAACATCGCCAGTGCGAAAAAGAGCAGCGGCGGCGCTGCGGCGTAAAGCGTTGCCAGCGATGGAAAGAGGCGGAAGAGCGGCGATCGGATTGCGATGTCGCCGATCGTCATCGGTGCCGCCGCGATCTCCGCGCCGTGTACGACCGGCTTCCACGCGAAGAGAAACGACGTGGGATTGTGGTGCTTGCCGAAGATCGTCAGCGCCAGCGCGATGAGGAGGACGCCTCCGATGTGCCACCAGACGCTGATGTCGGAAAGGCGCGCGGTCAATCGAATGCCCCAGAGATTGATGGCAACCTGCGGGATGAGGATCAGCACCATGACGCCGACCTGGAACCACCAGCTCTTCGGCTCGCGCGTGAAGATGCCGATGATGTAGATGGCGGCGGCGATGTTGATTCCGGCGGTGATCGAGACTTGTCCGATCATGTTGAGCCACGCCGTGACCCATGCCCACGTTCGCCCGCCGAGGCGGAAGGCCCAGAAGTAAAGACCGCCCGCGGTCGGATAGGCCGAGGCGATCTCCGCCATCGACATAGCCACGGTCATCGTGAGCAGACTGACGACCGGCCAGCCGATGGAGTTCGCTACCGGACCTGCGAACTTGAGTCCGTATCCAAACAGCAGTACGGCGCCGGTGAGAATGGAGATGATCGAAAACGAGACGGCGAAGTTGGAGAAGCCGCCCATCTCGCGAAAGAGCTGCTGCGTGTAGCCGAGGTCGGCGAGATCGCGAGCGTCGTCGTCGAGGTTCATGTTCGGAGAAGCTTAACCACGAAAGAGAGAAACCTTCTCACGCGAAGGCGCGAAAGCGCGAAGAAAACCTCCGTGCTCTCCGCGTGAGAAGGTTCTTGATCTACGGCGTCAACGCCTCGGTGCTCCGTGGCATCAGCAGCACTTCGTTGGCGTTCATCGTGAAGTCGATCCACTCCGGGACGGCTTCTTTGTGGCGGATCAGGAACTCCGACAATTCGTCTTCGATGTAGCGTTGAATGGCGCGGCGCAGCGGACGCGCGCCTGAGTTCGACTCTTCTTCGGCGCGGCGCAGCAGCCAGTCAATCACCGAATCGTCGATGGCGATTTGGACACCCTTCTGCACGAGCGCCAGATTCACGTCGTCGACCAGCAGCCGGCAGATCTCGCGCAGCTCGATGTGCGTGAGCGGGTTGAAGATGATGATGTCGTCGATGCGGTTGATGAACTCGGGGCTGAATTCTTTTTTCAGCTCCTGGTGGATCATCGCCTCCGCGGATTTCTGATCGGCCTCGCTCGATTTTTCGCGGAAGCCCATGTGGCCTTTCGTCGTGAGAAAACGTGTGCCGAGGTTGCTGGTCATGATGATCAGCGTGTTGCGGAAGTCGACCTGATTGCCGAGCGAGTCGGTGAGGATGCCGTCTTCGAGAATCTGCAGCAGGATGTTGGCGATGTCCGGATGCGCTTTCTCGATCTCGTCGAGAAGGACGACCGAGTAGGGATTGCGGCGGACGCGCTCGGTGAGCTGGCCGCCCTCCTCGTGTCCGACGTATCCCGGCGGGGAGCCGATGAGCTTCGAGACGGCGTGTTTCTCCATGTACTCCGACATGTCGAAGCGGATGAGATGCCGTTGTGATCCGAAGAGAAACTCCGCCAGACGCCGCGCCACTTCGGTTTTTCCCACTCCTGACGAGCCGAGAAAAATGAACGATCCCATCGGCCGGTTGGGGGAGGCGACGCCGAGACGCGAGCGGCGGATGGCGCGCGAGATGGCGCGGATGGCTTTGTCCTGACCGACCACGCGCCGCATCAGCGAGTCTTCCATGTTGATCAGCTTCGCCGCTTCGTCTGCTTCGATCGACGTGACCGGAATGTCCGTCCAGGAGCTGATGATCTCCTCGACGTCCCGCTTCGTCACTTCCATCATCTCTTCGCCGACGGCCTCGCGCTCCTGTTTGAAGCGCTCCACTTCTTCCTTCAGCTCGATCTCGCGCTCGCGCAGGAAAACGGCCTTCTCGAAATCCTTGTCGGAGATCGCCTTCTTCATTTCTTTGACGATCGAACGGATCTCCGATTCGAGCCGGCGCAGGTTCTGCGTGTCGGCCACGCGGCGCAGTTTCACCTTGGCGCCTGCTTCGTCGAGGATGTCGATCGCTTTGTCGGGAAAGAAACGGTCAGTGATGTAGCGGTTCGATTGATACACCGCGCTGCGGATGGCGGTGTCGCTGTACTTCACTTTGTGGAAGCTCTCGTAGCGTTCCTTCACGCCTTCGAGGATCTGCAACGTCTCGACTTCGTTCGGCGGCGCGACGTTGATGGCCTGGAAGCGGCGGAGCAGCGAGCGGTCTTTCTCGATGTAGCGCCGGTACTCGCGGATCGTCGTCGCGCCGATGCAGGAGATCTCGCCACGCGACAACGCCGGCTTCAAAATGTTCGCCGCATCCAGGGACCCCTCGGCAGATCCGGCGCCGATGAGCGAATGAATCTCATCGATGAAGATGATGATGTCGGTGTTTTCCTTCAGCTCTTTGATGATGCCTTTGAGCCGCTCTTCGAACTGACCGCGATACTTCGTGCCGGCGACGATGAGCGAGAGGTCGAGCGAGAGGATGCGCTTGTTGGCGATGAAGAGCGGAACGTTGCCGTCGACGATGCGCTGCGCCAGTCCTTCGACGATGGCAGTCTTGCCGACGCCGGGCTCGCCGAGGAGGATCGGATTGTTTTTCGTGCGGCGGGAGAGGATCTGGATGATGCGCTCGACTTCCTTCTCGCGCCCGATGAGCGGATCGAACTGCGCCGAATGCGCCATCGCTGTGAGGTCGCGGGCGTACTCGGCGAGAAACGGCAGCTCTTTCTTCTGCTTGTCGGCCTCGCGCTCTTTGAGGATCGAGATCGTTTCCTCGCGAACGCCGTAAACGTTGAGGCCCTTGGCGGTGAGGATGCGCGCGGCGGTCGATGACTCCACGCGCAGGATTCCGATCAGGAGATGTTCAGTGCCGACGTACTGATGCAGCATCGACTCCGCTTCGTGCGCCGCGTACGCCAGAATCTTTTTCGACTCCTCGGATAGCGGCAATTCCGCCGACGAGGAGATGCGGTCGACGAAGAGACGGTCGCCTTCAACTTCGCGCCGGATCTGCTCCGGCTTTACGTTGAAGCGCGAAAAAATCTCCTTGATGATCTCTTCCCCTTCGCGCAGGACGCCGAGGAGGATGTGCTCGGACTCGATGACGCGGGAACCGAGCTTGGAGGCTTCGTAGCGGGCAAAGAAAAGTGCGCGGCGTGCTTTCTCGTTGTATTTTTCGAACATGAGGTTGGGGATAGTTTACCGCCGCTCCGTCATAACTTCGTTCCGGCCTCCGTCATTCTTGGGCAATCACTCAGTTCTGTGACGGCCGCCACGCTCACGACGCGGCCTCCGCGATTACCCGTTGCTTCATCTCGAACACGCGGTCGCAGCGCGCGGCGAGATCACGATTGTGCGTGACGATGACCGAGGTAAGGCCGCGCTTGGCGTGACATTCGCGCATCAGATCGAAGACCCGCTCACTCGTTTCGAGATCGAGATTTCCGGTCGGCTCATCGGCGAGAAAAAGTAACGGATCGGCGAGGAGCGCTCGAGCGATGGCCACGCGTTGTTGTTCACCGCCTGAGAGCTGATTCGGGAAATGCCGGCTGCGATGCTCGAGTCCCAGTTCAGCAAGAAGCGAATTCGCTTTGCTCAGCGCTTCGTCTTTCCCGAATCGTCCAATCCATCCCGGCATGGCCACATTTTCGGCGGCCGTGAACTCGGGCAGCAGATGATGGAACTGGAAAACGAATCCGACGTTCTGGTTGCGGAAGCGCGCCAGCTCGTCGTTGCTCATCGACGACACCGCCGCTTCGCCGACGCGAATCGTGCCGCTGTCTGGATGATCGAGTCCGCCCAGCAGGTGCAACAAGGTCGACTTGCCGATACCCGATGGCCCGACGATGGCCAGCATCTCGCCTCGCTCCACAGTCAGTTCCAACCCGCTCAACACCGGCACAGGAACTTCCGCGTTGCGATACGTTTTCGACAGCGACCGCGCTTCGAGAAAGGGCATGGAGGCGCGATTATGGATCAGGAGCCGCGAACGTCGAATTTCGAAGCTGGCTCCAGATGCTCCTCGTGTTTGATGCGACGAGGGCCCTTCGATGGCCCGACGACAATCGGATCTCCCCACGCGGAAGGATCGTTCACGTCGGCGAATACAAGGTCGTTCCTCTGCTCGTCGGTAAGGCGCGGCTCACGATTTGTCATCGCGGTTATCCACTAACTTGCTGCCGGCTGCAGCTTCGGCGTCCCGCCGGCGGGAGTGCCGCTGGACAGACCGACGGTTCCTCTCACCTCGAACACCGGCATCTTCTGTTGCAGGCCCTTCAGCGCAAACTCGCCGAGCGACTCCGTCTCGAAGCTGCCCATGATCCGGTCCATCGTGTTTTGGGAAATGACGACCTGGCCCGGTTTGGCGACGCCGCTTTCGAGGCGCGATGCGATGTTCACTGACGATCCGAGGACGGTGTAATCGACGCGCTTCTCGGTGCCGACGTTGCCGACGACGGCCAGGCCGCTGTTGATGCCGACGCGCACCATCACCGGAGGCAACTCGGTCTTTGCGCGCTCGACGTTCCAATCGTTCACGAGACGCTGCAGCATCAGACCTGTCAGAACGGCGCGGTCGGCGTGATCGTCCTGCGGCAGCGGCGCGCCGAAGAACGCCATCACCGCGTCGCCGATGAATTTGTCGAGCGTTCCGCCGTACGCGAAGATCGACTCCACCGCGAATCCGAAAAAGTGCGAGAGAAACTCGGCCACTTCCTCCGGCTTTTTCGTCTCCGAGACGGTGGTGAAGCCGCTGATGTCCGCGAAGAGGATCGAGACATCGGTGCTGCGCACTTCTGCCTCCGTCGAGATCGAGCCCTTCACGATCTCATCGACGACGGCCGGCGAGTGATAGCGCTCCATGCGCGAACGGATCTTGCGCTCTTCCTCGATCTTTTCCGCAAGTTGCGCGCGCTCGATCGCGACGGCGGCAAAGTTCGCCAGCGCCGTGAGCAGATCGAGATCCTCTTCCGTGAAGCTGCCGATGTGAATCGGCGAATCGACTTGCACCGCGCCGATAACGCGCTGCCGGTTCCACAGCGGCACGCACATCGCCGAACGGATTCCGTGAATGGCGATCGATTTCCCGCCGAGGAGGCGCGCGTCTTCAAGTGCGTTCGAGGTCATCAGCGCCACCTGCTGCTGCGACACCATCTTCAGAATCGTGCGCGAGATGGGGATGTCCTGCTGCTCCGCCCCTTCGATGAACTTCGTCAGCTTCGGGACGGGATTGCCGTCGTCATCGAACAGGATGATCAGGCCGCGCTCGACCGGGAGGTAGCGGAAGATGATGTCCATCACCGTCGTCAGCACGACCTGCAACTCTTCCGACGCGAGCAGCGCCTTCGCAACCTGTACGAGAACCTGGAAGATCTTCTCGCGCGACACCGCCGGCTCGCGGAGTCCCGGCTGCGAGGGCGGCCGCGTGACGGGACCTTTGTCCGCCAGCTCGGCGATGTCGAGTCCGAACTCCGAATTGAAATCGGAGATGCGCCGGATGACGGTGCCCGAGGGGTTGTCGAACATCGAGTCGGCGTTGAAGTCGACGGAGGGAAGCGCGCGGACATCGATGAGCACGGAACCGATCGACAGCTTCTCGCCGGCCGCAACCTGCGCCTCGGTGACGAGGTTCCCGTTCACCTTCACGCCGTTCGTCGATTTCAGATCGATCACCCACCAGTGATCGCCTCGCAGCTCGAACTTCGCATGCTTCCGCGACACCGACGGGTGATTCAAAATCAAATCATTCCCCTCGGTGCGCCCCACCGACAGCTCATGCTTGAGGTCCATGACCCGCGGCACACCCAGATCGACGTAGTGAAGTTGGAGCTGCTCCATTCGAAGGGAGGATTATAGCTGCGCTGCCACTACGCCAATCGCTAAACGCGCCTCGGTGTCAGAGTTAAGACTCGAAGGCATCGGCGATGTCACGGAAGTATGGATCGCGAACGCACCGCCTGTCATTTCGAATCGGCGGAACCGCGGGGGTGGCCGGGTGGGTGTGAGCGGTGTAGCGCGATGAGAAATCCCCCGCCTTCGAAGCGAGTACATTCCAATCGTCAGGGGATTCCTCTCCGTGCTCCACCGCTCCCACCGCCCCGCCGCCCCCGCGGTTCCGCCGTTTCGGAATGACAGGTTCCCTACCCGATCGCCAGACCCTCGATATCCAATTCGTGAATCGGCATTCCGAGCGCCACGAGCGGCTCCCGGATCTGCGACGCATTGCCGACGATCACGACGATGACGCGCTCCGGGTCGATGTACTTTTGGGCGACGTGCTCGACCGCTTCTTTCGAGACGGCGCCGATGTTCTCGCGGTAGCGGTCGAAGTAGTCTTGCGGCAGATTGTTCAGCTCCATGTCCAGCACGCGGCCGGCGATGTCGCTGGAGCTTTGCACCGTCGAGGGGAACGAGCCCATGATGTAGTTCTTCGTGTCTTCGAGCTCGCGCTCTTCGACGTCGCCGGTGCGGATGCGGCGAAGTTCGCCTAGCACCTCGGTCACCGATTCGCGCGTGACTTCGTTGCGGACTGGAGCGCTGACGACAAACGGGCCGGCCTGGCGGCGGAACGCGAAGACCGAGCGCGCGCCGTACGTGTAGCCGTGTTTTTCGCGCAGGTTGAGGTTGATGCGCGAGTTGAAGACGCCGCCGAGGAGCGCGTTCATCACGGAGAGCGCGAAGTAATCCTCGGTGCTGCGTGCGATGCCGATGTGGCCGACGCGGATCTCCGACTGCACCGCTGTGGGACGGTCGATCAGGTAGATGCGGCTTGCTTCGTTTGCTCTCGGCGAGATCTGAGGGCGTGGAGGAACTTCGACCGCGGGCCAGTCGCCGAAGAAGCGCGCCAGTCCGTCCAACGCTTTTTGCGCATCGACATCGCCCGCGACAACGATCGAGGCGTTGTTCGGAACGAAATGCGTGGCGTAGTAGCGGCGAACATCGTCGACCGTGATGTTCGCGACTGATTCGGGATTACCGATGACCGTGTTGCCGTACGTGCCGCGGCCGTAGATCAGATGCGAGAAACGCTTGCCCGCGATCGCGCCAGGATCATCCTTCTGCTGCAGCAACTCCATGAGCCGCTCGCTGCGGACGCGATCGAGCGAAGACTCCGGCAGCATCGGGCGGCGATTGACGTCGGCGAAAATAGCCAGCGACTCGTCGAACGTACGCGAGAGCGAATCGACGGAGACGTACGACGCGTCCCAATCGGCGCCGCTGCCTAGCGACGCGCCGAGGAGGCCGAGGTCTTCGGCGAGACGAACGGCGTCGCGGGTGCCGGCGCCTTCGTCGAGCAGCGACGACGTCAACGACGCCAGGCCTGCCAACTCGGGCGTATCGTAATCAGCGCCGGAGTGAACCAGCGTGCGCATCGAAACAAGCGGCGCGTTGTGGTTCTCCGCCACGAGCAGGCGCAGCCCGTTGTCGAGCGTGCGGCGGACGACTTGCGGGAAATGGTACGGACGCGGCGCGCCGGGCTGCGGCGCGGTCGTGCGGTCGATCGTCGTCATGCGGTCTCCGGGACGAACGTGCTGGTCACGCGGTTGTCGGGCACGAGGTACTCGGCTGTCACGCGTTGCAGGTCGTGGCTGGTCGCGGCGCGGTATGGATCGAGCCACGTGTGAACCATCGAAGGGTCATCAAAGTACGTCGCCATCATCCCGATCAGATCGGCGCGCGAGTCGTAGTTTTCGATCTGGTGCGCGTACTCGACCTCGGCGCGGTTCTTCGCGCGGGTCAGCTCATCGGCAGTAATGCCATCCGAGACGACGCGGGCAATCTCGGCGTCGATGGCGCGCTCGACGTCTTCGATCGGAACGTCGTCGTTCGCCGTCGCTTGCATCATGAGAATTCCGGTCGACTCGGTTGGCAGCACATACGCGGCGACGTCGGTCGCGATCTGCTGCTCGAGGACGAGCGCTTTCTCGAACCGGCTGGCTTTGTCGCCGCTCAGCACCGACGACAACAGATCGGCGGCGATCCAATCAGGGTGTCCCATCTTCGGAAGGTGATAGAGCCGGTAAACGCGCGGCAGTTGCACCGGCGAAGGGACGGTTTCGCGGCGCTCACCGTTCAGCGGCTTCCGCGTCAGTGCGAACTTCGGAAAGGATTTTCCAGCGGGGATCGAACCAAAGTAGTGCTCGACCAATTGCTTCGCTTCATCGGGAACGAAATCGCCGATCAGCGTGAGCGTGGCGTTGTCGGGCCGGTACCAGGTACTGAAGAACTCGCGGATGTCGTCGAGCGACGCAGCGCCGAGGTCGGCCATCGAGCCGATCGTGGGCCAGTGGTAGGAGTAATCGGGATCGTACGCGAGCTTGAGCAGGCGTTCGAACGCCGTGCCGTACGGAACGTTGTCGTATCGCTGGCGGCGTTCTTCCTTCACCACTTCGCGCTGGATGTCGAGCTTCTCCTGCGTCAGAGCGGGAAGGAAGAAGCCCATCCGATCGGACTCGAGCCAGAGACCGAGCGCGAGGTAGTTCGACGGCAGCGTCTCGAAGTAATTCGTGCGGTCGAAGAACGTCGTGCCATTCAACACGCCGCCGACGGACTGCACGTAGCGAAAGTGCTCGTTGTTGCCGACGTGCTCCGAGCCGGAGAACAGCATGTGCTCGAACAGATGCGCAAAACCCGTGCGCCCCGGCCGTTCGTTCTTCGAGCCGACGTGATACCAGAGGTTGACTGCGACGAGCGGTGCGGAGTGATCTTCGTTGAGGACGACTCGGAGGCCGTTGTCGAGAGTGTAGGTTTCAATCGAAAGCATCGGCGAGGGGTTGTATCACAGGCGAAGGATGAAGTCGGAAGGATGAAGGATGAAGGCCGTCACGCTCATTTTCTTCATCCTTCATCCTTCATCCCTTATCCTTCGTCCGTGCCGCCGCTGCCGTTTCGTCATATCGCCGTCGAGGGACCGATCGGCGTCGGGAAGACGTCGCTGGTGAACCTGCTCGCCAAGCGCTTTCGCGGGACGAAGATTCTCGAGGATGTCGACAACCCCTTCCTTGCCGATTTCTACAAAGACAAGCGCGGCGCGGCCTTCCGCTGCCAGCTCTTTTTTCTGCTCTCGCGCTACGACCAGCAGCGCTCGATCTCGCAGCGCGATCTCTTCACCGAGCTGATCCTCGCGGACTACTCGTTTCCGAAAGACAAGATCTTTGCGTACATGACGTTGGAAGATTCGGAGCTGATGATCTACAACCGGATGTACGAGCTCCTGTACGACAGCGTGCCGAAGCCGGACCTGGTTATCTATCTGCAGGCGTCGCTTGATACACTACTCAAACGCGTGAAGAAGCGCGGACGGGCCTACGAGAAGTCGATCTCGCCACAATATTTGCAAGAGCTCAGCGAGGCGTACTCACACTACTTTTACCGGTACGACGAGACGCCATTGCTGGTCGTGAACACGAACGAGATCGATTTCGTCAACACGCCCGAGCATTTCGATCAGCTCATCGAGCAGATTCGAAACGCAAAGAAGGGCACGCAGTACTACGTACCGCTTGGATCCTGAGCAAACGGACCGGGACGGGAAGCAGTGGATTAGTAGAATAGTGGATGAGTAGATCAGTCGATGGTGGTCCAGGAACGTTTTTTCCTAATCCACTAATCTACTGACCACTAATCTACTGATCGCTGACTCACTCTCCTCCTCCTGGCCCACGGAGGAGCACATGGCAGAAAAACGCATCACCGTCCCGGCCATCCGCGCCATGAAAGGCGAGAAGCGCATCGGGATGATCACCGCGTACGACTTCCCGAGCGCGAAGGTCGCCGACGCAGCCGGCTCCGACATCATCCTGGTCGGCGATTCCCTCGGCATGGTCGTGCTCGGCTATCCCGACACGCTGAGCGTCACGGTCGACGACATGCTCCACCACACGCGCGCGGCCGCACGCGGCGCCGCGCACGCCCTCGTCGTCGGCGACATGCCGTACCTCTCGTATCACGTGAGCCTGGAGGAGTCGGTCCGCAATGCTGGCCGCTTCATCCAGGCCGGCGCGCAGGCGGTCAAAGTCGAAGGTGGCAAGGCTTCACGCATTCGCGCCATCGAAGCCATCCTCGACGCCGAGATTCCGGTGATGGGTCACATCGGACTCACGCCGCAATCGGTCAACGCGCTCGGCGGCTTCAAACTGCAGGGAAAGAATCTCGACGATGCCCGCCGCCTCGTCGATGAAGCGCTCGCGCTCGATCAAGCCGGCTGTTTCTCGATCGTGCTCGAGTGCGTCCCGTCGGAGCTGGCCGCGATGATCACCGAGCGCGTTTCGATTCCAACGCTCGGCATCGGCGCCGGCCCTTCCTGCGACGGACAAGTCCTCGTCTTCCACGATCTCCTCGGCATCTACGACGGCCACCAGGCCAAATTCGTGAGGCGCTACGCAAACATCGCCGATGACATGCGCGTCGCGATCGAGCATTACCTCAATGACGTGCGCGAAGGAAGTTTCCCTGACGATCAGAAAGAGTCGTTCCACGCGGCCAGCGCGGATGATTTGCGCGCGTTGTACGGCGAGGGCATCGTGATCGAGATGCCGAAAGCGCAGTAGGTTCTTGCCGCGAATGCTCACGACAAGAACCATCGACGAGACACGCGACGCCATTGCGAACGCGCGAGCAGCCGGCAAAATCATCGGCTTCATCCCGACGATGGGCTTTCTTCACGATGGCCATCTCTCGCTCATCGACGAGGCGCGCGCGAATGGCGCGGACTTCATCGTCGTATCAATCTTCGTCAATCCGACGCAGTTCGGGCCGAATGAGGATTTCGAGCGCTATCCGCGCGATGAAGCGCGCGACGCGGCGTTGCTCGAAGGCAAAGGTGCGGATGTTCTCTTTCTACCGACGGTCGCGGTCATGTATCCGCCCGGATCGCAGACCTGGGTCCGCGCCGGAGCCGTGGCCAAGCCGCTCGAAGGCGAGCGCCGGCCGGGACACTTCGACGGCGTGGCCACAGTCGTCCTGAAACTCTTCAATATCGTGCAGCCCGGCCTCGCCGTCTTCGGCCGCAAAGACGCGCAGCAATGCGCCGTGATCGAACGGATGGTCCGCGATCTCGATGTCCCCGTGAAGCTCGTCTTCGCGGAAACCGCGCGCGAGCCGGATGGTCTGGCGCGATCGTCGCGGAACAGCTACCTCTCGGCGGATGAACGAGCGATCGCGCCTGCGCTTTATCGAGCGTTGCGACTTGGCGAAGAGGCGATCAGACGAGGCGTTCACGACGCGGGCAAGATCGAAATGTTGATGCAGAAGACAATCGAAGAAACTCCCGGCGTCACGATCGACTATCTGGCCGTCGTCGATCCCGAAACGTTCCTCGCACCCGCAGACTTTCAGCGCGATATCCTCATCGCCGGTGCAGTGAAGGTGGGCAGAACGCGCCTGATTGATTGCATGCGCCTGGCGGCGCACGCGTTGTCGGTTGTCGGTTGATTGTGCTTCGCGCGTTGCCGGTCGCGCGGGTTGTCTCGCCGGTCCGCATCTCTGACAACGCGCGAAGCGCAATCAACCGACAACCGACAACGCATTCGGCACAGCCGAATGCAGTTATACGATTAGTCCAGTGCGCACCCTCCTCCACGCCGTCATTCAGAACGCGGTCGTCACCAGCGCGGCTACGCTCTGGCCGGTCTCGCTGCGCGTTGATGCGTTTGTTTTGAATGCCGCGGAGATCCTGCCGTTCGAGGAGGTCGAGGTCGTCAACACGGGCACGGGCGAGCGGTTTCGGACGTGGGTCGAGCCGGCGCAGTCGGGAAGCGGCGAGATCGCGTTGCATGCAGGGGCGCGCTCGCCAGTGCGCACCGGCGACACGATCAGCATCCTTTCCTTTGCCACGTTTCATGAAGGGCAGACCATCGCGCACAAACCGCGCATCGTGACTCTGGGCGCGAACAATCATGTCGTATCGGCCGGCGAAGGATGAGGAACCGCTCGCTGATTCCGCGCGTTTTCTGCGCGCTGCTGTTGCTCTCGCTCGCAGCAACGACGTTGCCGCGACTGGTCGCACGTACGCGCGAAGCGCTGACGCTCTTGCCGCTGCCGTACGAGGCGCGAAGAGAGCGGCAGATGGGCGCGTGGTACGCATCGATCGAATCGCTGCGCAGAACGCTTCCAAAAAAAGAGCCGGTCGCGCTGGTCATTGGCATTCGGGATACCGAGGCGGCCATCTTCGCGAATTACTATCTGTATCCGATCCGCACCAGACTATTTGCCGGACGAAACGACTATCGAAACGCCGCTCCCGATCCGACGCGGCCGAAGACCATCGTCGCGGTGACATCAGAAAAGGCGGAGCGGACATCGTACGAAATTCTCCGCGATCGCGAGTTGCGCGCGGGCCATCGCGAGGTCATGACGCCACAGTTGAGCGAGCCGGGAACGTCGTTCATTCTGCCGATCGCGGCCTCAATCGATGGTGCCTCGCCGGAGACGTTCATCATCGAAGCGACGCTCCTGTACCAGAGCGTTGGTCAGAACGGACCTGCGCCGAACAGCCCGCTGATGGAACGTCTTCCCCGCACGAACGAGGTTCGCATCACATTCTGGCCCAAAGGCGAGAGCAGAACGCTGAGGATGGAGGCCGGTGACAGCGTCGCGTACTACGACCTCGTCTATCAACTTTTCGGCGTCACGGAGAGCGGCTGGATGCAGATTGAGTCACGCCTTCCACTGCGCACGGCGTTCTATTTCGTGAACCGAGGACGCGGTGATGCGACGCGGTTGCCGAATGTGCAGCGGTTCGCCACGCACATTCCGGCGGCTCCGCTTCATCGCGATGCGAAACTCTTTCTTCTCAATTTCAGCGACTCGATCGCTGTGACGACTGTTGGTCCCGAGACGATTCCGATCATGCCGCACGCGATCGTGACGAAACCGATCAACGCGATTCCGGCTGTCAGCGGAAATGTGTATGCCTTCGTAACGACGCGAGAACTGAACGGCAAGACTGATTTTTACTGGCCGGAGTCCCAGCCCAATCGATGATCGGCCTCGTCATCACGCTCGTCCTTTTTCCGCTCGTGGGCTGGAGCGTCGCGCGACGAAGCTGGGGCGAAGCATTTCTATTCGGCGTCGGTCTCCTCGGGACGATTCTCTTCCTCGCTGGCGTAGTGCACGTGCCGTTGGTGCTTGGATTCGCGCTGTTGCTGATTGCAAGCATCGGCGGCGCAGTGTGGACCTACCGCAAATACAAAGGAGACACCCCACACCCAACACCCCACACCCCACTCCCCACAATCCTGATGGCCATTCCGCTGATCGTTCTCGCGTTCATCGCTGCCGTCACGCCGCTCAACGACTTCGATGGCCGCGCGTTCTGGGTGTTGAAGGCGAAGGGGATCGCGCATGAGCGATCGATCGATGGGCCGTTCTTTCAGGGCGCAACGCTCGATCCGCGCAACCAATATCCGATCCTGATTCCGATCGATGGCGCCGTGATCTTTGCTCTTTCGCACAGTCTCGACGATCGTCAAGTTCGCTGGCTTTACGCCGGACTCCTCGCTGCGCTCGCGCTGCTGGTGCGCGAGCGAATCGCGAATCTGATCTCGCCCGCAATCGGTGCCTGGTGCGCAGCGTTGCTCGTCTGGATTCCGCAGTTTGCCATCGCAACGGAAGGAGGCGCGCTCTCGGCGTACAACGACATCGCCATCGCCGCGTTTGCGGCAGGCGCGTTTTTCGAGTTGGTGGATGCGGTCGCGAGGTCTCGCAGTTTTGCGGTCTCGCGGTCTTCCATCGGGGAGAAGGATCGCGAGACCTCGCAGCCGCGAGACCTCGCGACCGCAGACTACCGCGAGATTCGCTTCGGACTCTGGCTCGCTTTCCTCATCCTCACGAAGAGCGAAGGGCTGCCATTCGCGCTGGTCTTCCTCGTCATCGGCGCGTTCGTCTTTCGAAAGAGGATCGCCACGCCCGCGATCTTCGCAATCATCGCCGCCGTCGCACTCCTTGTCTGGCGAGGGCGCATCCCGGTTGGTGACGAAGAGAATTTCGTGCGCATGCTGCCGACGATTCCGGAGAAGCTGGACCACCTTCGCGCCGCGCTGACTGCATTTCCACAGCACATGATCGCCTTCTCGAGCTGGGGGATTTTCTGGATCGCCGTCATCATCGCTGGCGCATTTGCGATCCGCGTCGATCGCCGCGCGGCCACGATCGCCATCGCCGTCATCGTGTCGATGCTGGCCATCTACTGCGGCGTCTACGTCGCCACGGAATGGGTCGTCACCGACCTGATCGCAGTCACGGCCAACCGATTGTTGATGCACCTCGCCGCGCCGGCGCTTTTCCTGCTCGCGCTCGCGTCTCAGTGGTGGACGCGCACGAAGTCGATGTAGCCGCGCTCGACGTTCACGTCGATCAGCTTGACGGTGACCTTGTCGCCGACGTCAAGCCCTTGCGCGCCGTGCACGACCTTCCCCTCGACCGGCGGATGGAAGACGCGCACCCACGTTCCTTTTTCGGACGCGCCGGTAACGAGTCCGTCGAAGCGGTCGCCGATGCGCGGCTCGAGGATGCAGGCAGCAGCAGACTTCCTCACCTGGCGCTCCACCTTATTCGCCGCATCTTCCGCCTCGGTGCAATGCGTCGCCAGCGCTTCGAGCTCCTCGCGCGTGTACGGCGAAGTCGCGCCCGCGAGCGCGGCTTTGATCAAACGATGCGTAATGAGATCGGGGAAGCGCCGGTTCGGCGCGGTCGAGTGCGTGTAGTCCTTCACGGCCAATCCGAAGTGGCCGATCGGCGTCTGGCCAGGCATCTCGACGACGTACTCGCCCGCACCCATCGCCTTCACGATTGCCAGCGATAGATCGGGAAAACGGAGCGGATCGGCTTTGCGGCGGCGAACGAGAAACTCTTCGAGGGCCTGCGCATCGGCCTCGCCTGGCAGCTTCTCGCCGTACTGCGCGGCGATCGCTTCGATGCGATCCCAGCGTTCCGGCGAACGGACGACGCGGCGCAGACTGGGCAGACCTTTGTCCGCGAGATAACGTGCGCTGACGCCGTTCGCCGCGATCATGAAGTCCTCGATCAGGTTCTTGGCGTTGTTGCGCGCCTCCACCTGCAGATCGACGACGTGGCCGTTGCTCATGACCGCGCGCGCCTCGATCGTCTCGAGATCGAGCGCGCCGTTCTCGTGGCGGAGCTCGCGCATCGTATCGGCGAGCTTGTCCTGCAGCTTGAGATTCTCGGCGAGGCCCGGTACCGCTTTCGCCTTCGCCGGCAATTCGCCCTTTCCTTCCAGCCACATGCCGAGGGCGTTGTAGGCGAGCTGCGCTTTGTTGTGAACGCGTGCGCGATAGACGTCGCCCTTCGTCACGGAGCCGGTGGAATCGACCACGATGTCCATGACCAGCGCGATCCGTTCTTCGTTTTCATTCAACGACGTCAGGTTCGTCGATAGCTTTTCGGGCAGCATCGGAAAAATGCGCGCGGCTGTGTAGACCGAGGTCGTGTTCTGGCGCGCGTGATCGTCGATCGGCGAGCCTTTCTTGACGATGGCATCGACGTCGGCGACGGCGATCATCGCGCGAACGTTTCCGCCGCCGAGGTCCTCGGCGACCGTGAGTTGGTCGAGGTCGCGCGAGTCGTCATTGTCGATCGAGCACCAGAGGAGATTGCGCAGGTCTTTGATCGACGCGTCGGTATCCTGCGCCGGTCCCGTCACCGCCTCCGCCTGTTTCTCAGCGTCGGCAGAAAAATCGGGCGCGAGGCCTTTGTCGATCATCGCCTGGCGCGCGACGTCCTGAAGCATCTCGCCGTGGTTGCAGCCATTGTGTGTGTGTTCGTCTGTCATGATCGGCTCCGCACGTTACCATCTGCACGTATGACGCCGAAAGTCACGCGTGCCGGCGATCGAGGCCTTCTCGCCGATTTCGGCGCGGATGTCGCGGCCACCGAGCTTCATGCGCGCGCGGCGGCGTTGCGCGCACGTGAGGATGTCGTCGCGTGCATCGTCGGTCATCAATCGCTCTATGTAATTTTTCGCGGAGCGCCGAAGATCGATTTTGACGACGTCCCGCCGATTACGATCGCTTCTCGGACGCACGTCATCGACGTTGATTTCTCGGGCCCCGATCTCGACGAGCTGCTCGCGCAAGCGCGGGTCACGCGCGAGGCGTTCCTGACCCGCATTCCGTCGCTGCGCCTCACCGCTCGTTACCTCGGGTTTCGCGCCGGCTTCGCCTATCTCGAAGGGTGGCCGGAGGAGTGGCGGATGCCGCGCCGCGAGCGGTCGCGGAATCTCGTGCCACGAGGAAGTTTTGCGGTTGCCGGAGCGATGGCGGGTTTCTATCCCGTCGATTCGCCGGGCGGATGGAACCTCCTCGGGCGGACGAATGCCACGCTTTGGGATCCAAATGCGGAGCCGCCGAATCGGTTCGCGCCGGGCGATGTCGTTTCTCTGCGCGCCGCGTCGATCGATCACTTCGATGCGCCTACTGTCGATCGCATCGACGCGATTGGTGATGTGGTCGCCGAGGTCGTGATGCCGGGGCAGCTCACGACGATCGTCGGAACGCGCGAGTGGAAGCGCGCGACGTATGGCGTTACGCCGGGCGGAGCGTTCGATGTGACGGCGGCGGCGAGCGCGAATCGCGCGGTTGGGAATGGCGATGTGCCGTTGTTGGAGTGCGTGCTCGTCGCGCCACGATTGCGGTTTCGCGTTGCGAAACGTGCCGCGTTTTGCGATGGGAGCGGGAATGTTCGGACGTTCACGTTGTCTGCTGGAGAGGAGCTCGACATCGGGCGTTTTCACGGTGGTCTTCGCGGATACCTTGCAATCGAAGGCGGCATCGATGAGATGCGGGCGCAGTTTGCGGAGGGGCCGCGCGTGCTGCGGAAAGGGGATTCGCTGTTTGCGGTGTCTGGTCCTGGGACGTCCGCGGTTGCGTCTTCATTTGATCGAGGCGATTTGCACGTGATTCGCGTCGTTGCCGGGCCGCACGATGCGCCGCCGTTGCCGGAAGAGTGGGAGGTGACTTCGGAGCTGAATCGGATTGGGATTCGACTTCGCCGCCGGGCCGGCGGCGATACAGCCGGCGAGCCGCCGGCGCTACGACAAACGACGGCGCTACACGATTTTCGCGAGTTGCCTTCGTGTGGGATGCAGTTCGGGACGCTGCAATGGCATGCGGACGGGAGTCTCGTGGCGATGGGGCCGGATCATCCGGTGACCGGCGGCTATCTCCAGCCTGCGACAGTGATCTCGAAGGATCTGTGGAAGCTCGCCCAGCTTGCGCCGGGCGAGCAGATCAGGTTCGAAGTTGTCGGTGGAGATTGACGCTGAAGCAGTTCGGCGGCTCAGGCCAACGAACGCTGGCCAATAGACGGCTCTTGATTCGCGTCTCCCACTCCCCACCTCCGACACCCCACCCCCGAAAACCTACATCGACGACATCGCGTTCAGGAACTCCGAGTTCGTTCTTGTCTTCTCCAGTTTCTCGACGAGCAGCTCCATCGACTCGACGGTCGACAGCGGCGAGAAGACTTTGCGAAGGACCCAGATGCGATTGAGCTCGTTGCGCTCGAGGAGCAGTTCCTCTTTGCGCGTGCCGGACTTGTTGATGTCGATGGCCGGGAAGACGCGCTTGTCGGAGAGTTTGCGGTCGAGGTGGACCTCCATGTTGCCGGTGCCTTTGAACTCCTCGAAGATGACGTCGTCCATGCGCGAGCCGGTGTCGATCAGGGCTGTGGCGATGATCGTCAGCGAGCCGCCCTCTTCGACGTTACGCGCGGAGCCGAAGAAGCGCTTTGGGCGCTGCAGGGCGTTCGAGTCGACACCGCCGGAGAGCACCTTGCCGGACGGCGGCACGACGGTGTTGTAGGCGCGTGCCAGACGAGTGATGGAGTCGAGAAGGATGACGACGTCGCGGCGATGTTCGACGAGACGCTTGGCCTTCTCGATGACCATCTCGGCGACCTGCACGTGACGCGAAGCCGGCTCGTCGAACGTCGATGAGATCACTTCGCCCTTCACGCTGCGCTGCATGTCGGTGACTTCTTCCGGACGCTCGTCGATGAGCAGCACGATAAGCGTCACTTCGGGATGGTTGCTGGTGATCGAGTTGGCGATGGCCTGCAGGATCATCGTCTTGCCGGTGCGCGGCGGCGCGACGATCAGACCGCGCTGCCCTTTGCCGACCGGCGCGATGAGGTCGAGCACGCGCGACGACATGTTCGAGGGCACTTCGAGCTTGATGCGGTGCTCGGGATAGAGCGGCGTCAGATTATCGAAAAGAATCTTCTCGCGCGCGACGTCGGGATGCTCGAAGTTGACCGCCTCGACTTTGATGAGCGCGAAGTAACGTTCCCCTTCTTTCGGCGGACGCACCTGGCCGGAGACGGTGTCGCCGGTGTGAAGATCGAAGCGGCGGATCTGCGACGGCGAAACGTAGATGTCGTCCGGACCGGGAAGGTAGTTGTATTCGGGAGCGCGCAGAAAGCCAAAGCCGTCCGGCAGACATTCCAGAACGCCCTCGGAAAAGATGAGACCGGACTTTTCGGTCTGCACCTGCAGCACCGAAAAAATCAGATCCTGTTTGCGCATGCCGGTGGCGTTCTCGATGCCATGCTCCTTGGCGACCTTGGTCAGCTCCGGAAGCTTCATCTCTTTGAGCACGCGGATGTCGAGCGTCTCGGCGGCCAGCGTCGGATCGCTGCGCTTGTTGAGCGTTGGCGGCGAGGGGCGATCGTTCTCGACGTCGACCGGCGGCGGCGATGCCACGACCGGCTCGGGTTCGGCATCAGCCTCGTTGCCACTCACCTCGACGGCCGGCTCGACTTCGGTCTCGTCAGCGGAAACTGGCTCATCGACCGGAGCTTCTCCGGCCACTTCGGCGGGCGCGGCAACCTTGTCCGCTTTCGGCTTGCGCGTGGTTTTGCGCACGGCCTTTTCCGCTTTCGGGGCGGGCAACTCCGCGACCGCTACCGGCGTTTCTTCTTCGAATTCCGTTTCAGACATTGGTTCAGACCTCGTTGATTGGGATGGCGTTACTGGAGCCGCGAAGCGATCTCGCGCCGTACTTGTTCGATTCCTGTTTTCGTGATGACCGAACTGTTGATGAGGCGGTCTTCGGTGATCTCGAGCTCGTTCGCGATCGCTGCGCGGCTCTTCACGAGTTGATTGTTCGAAAGCTTGTCGGTCTTAGTGAGAAGGATTCGTTCGTCGATTCCCGACGCGACCGTCCAGTCGTGCATTTGACGATCCTCAGGGCTTGGAGTTCGCCGCACGTCGAGAAGAATGAAAATCAGCTTGAGGGCATCGGCGCTCTCCAGATATCCGCGCACCAGCTCGCCCCAGGAGCGGGCGATGTCGCGCGGAACTTTCGCGTAGCCGTAACCGGGAAAGTCGATGATGTAGAAGCGTTCGTTGATGAGATAGAACTGAATGGCCTGCGTTTTCCCAGGCGTCTGGCTCACGCGGGCGATGCCTTTTCGTTTCAGAACCGCGTTGATGACACTCGATTTTCCGACGTTCGACCGGCCGACCATCGCAAATTGCGGTCTGCGGTCAGTCGGAAAGTCGCCGGCTTTGTATGCCGCTCGGGAGAACTCGACTGTTCGGATGTCCAAGAGATTTGGTTGTTAAGGGAAATGCAAAGCAGAGGTGCTGCGAAGAGGTACTAGCTGGG
>DATAMS010000644.1:0-1892 GCA_036260495.1 Thermoanaerobaculia bacterium | reverse complement strand
CGGCGCATGGCCGTGTTGAAGAACGGGCAGTTGCGCTCGACGAGGAGGAAGCCGTCTTCGACCTTCTCGCTGGTCATGTACGGATCGGCGGGAGCGTAGAGTCCCTTGAGCGCTTCGACGCGCGACTCCAGCGGCATGCCCTGGAGCGTTTTCTCTTCGATGGCCACGCGGTCATCGCAGACGCGTTTGAGCACGCGCACCGCGGCATCGGGACCGAGCTCCTGCGCCACGGCGTCGATCACGGCGACGTTGAGCAGGTCATAGCTCTTCGGAAAAAGATGATCACCAGCCTCGGTGAGGTTGTAGCGCGTGGCCGGGCGTCCCGTGCGTCCGCGCTCGTCCCCTCGGGCGACGCGCGACTCGATCCATCCCTCGCGCTGGAGCTGCAGCAACTGCTGGCGCACCGCTTCGCCCGTCAATTGCAGCGGATGGGCAAGCTGCGCGATCGTGGATGGGCCCTGCCGTTTGAGAGCGAGCAGGATGGCCCGGCGGCTGTCAGGAAGCTGGTCGACGGTGATGATGGGGTGGCTCCTCTGGCCGCCGCATCGGTGCGCGGAGAGCCAGAGGGAAACATTGAAGTCCGGTGAGGGGATTGTCAAGTGCGAGGTTGTGAATCGTTTGTCTCACGGCTTTCGCGCTTCGCGTATCGCCCGCGCGCGCTCGTGCGAACGTTTCGCTTCTGCCTCGTTGCCGGCACCTTCGAGGCCGCCGGCAAGTGAGTCCAGCGCCTCCCACGAGCCGGGATGCATTTTCGACATTGGCGCGGAAGACTTTCACCGGCGGGATCGAAGGCGTGTAGTGATTGCGAGGGCGCATCCATTCGCGGCTGAACGACCGGGCTCACGTCGCGCAATTCCGCTGCGCCAGGAACGGATCGAGATTGGCGCAACTGGCGGGACTCTTTGAGACGGAAGGGGTCGTAGAGACTGATTACTTTGCACGCGTCAGAAAAAACTTTGGGCTGTGCTCGAACGCGCCGCCGTCGGGATTTTGCATGGCCCACGACGCGTCGATCTGATCGGTGCCGGCGAAGTGGATGAAGCCGTCGTGTACAGATGCGCGAAGGCATCGGCGGCTTTCACCGGCTCTGCGGCGTGGGCGTTGACGGTGATGAACACGAAGAACATCGCCGCGAGTGTCGACGCCGTCGCGCCGCCGCGGGTTGGACGTCCGTATCGCTGCGTGGCCCAGCCGACGATGGCGCCGACGATCGATCCCGGCAGCATGATCTCGAAGTAGTAGCCGTGCTGCATCGCGGCCACGCCGTACGCGAGTAGCGCGCCGGCGAGCAGACCGAAGGCGATGC
The DNA here is from genome assembly GCA_036260495.1 of Thermoanaerobaculia bacterium. GTDB lineage: Bacteria > Acidobacteriota > Thermoanaerobaculia > Gp7-AA8 > Gp7-AA8 > JADGNZ01. Next base: position 586 of record DATAMS010000644.1, on the reverse strand, counting down.
CCCAGGTTACCGATTTCACCTTTCGCGCGAACCATCCGGCGGCGATACCGGCGATCATCCCTTTGAACGTCGAGCCGATGACGATGCCGATGATGCCCGCGCGTACCGCAGGCGTGAACCACGCCGTCAAACCGTCGATCGCGCCCAATCCGGCGCCCAGGAGAAGTCCTACCAGGATTTTGTTCATGTCGTTTGTTCCTCCAGTGAGTCTATTCAACGTCTTCCGAAAATCCTTTAACGCACGTCATCGTCCAAACCAGATCACGATGATGACGCGCATCAGAAGATAGGCGGCGACGATCATCACGAGGGCGCGATTGCGGATGAGCCAGCGGTTGATTCGCTCGATGATGTTCTCGCGATAGGCGCTGACCGGCTTGTTGTCGAGCCAGAGCGTCACGTCGGCTGCGAGATCGCGCGCCGACGGGTACCGATCGCGCGGATTTGGAGCCGTCGCCTTCGCGCAGATCGCAGACAGCGGCTTCGGCAACTTTGCCGGAAGCAGCGCGCGCAACATCGCACCGAGCGCGAAAACGTCGGCAGCGGCATCGATTGCGATTCCGTTCTCCTGTTCCGGCGCCATATA
>DATAMS010000640.1:0-2343 GCA_036260495.1 Thermoanaerobaculia bacterium | reverse complement strand
ACTGAGTTTTACGCGTTCTTCTTCGTGCCGAAACGAAGATCGTCAGCGCCAGGCCAACGTTAATCAAACCAGTAAGTGCCAGGACCGCGTACGAAGGTGACTTGCCGGCATTCCCACCAAGAGCCGGAACGAAAGCTGTTAATGCGCTGGTGCGAAGGCCGAGGAGCTCCTGCAATATGTTCGTGGCTGCGTGGAACCCAAGGACGAGTGGAACGCTTTGCCAGCGGACGAAGAGGGCGGCGTAAACGAGCGATGAAGTGAGGACCCCACCGATCGCCGCCGCCAATGGGATGCCGGCCTGGACGTGCAGGAGTGTGAAGAGTGCGCATGTCACGACGACGGCGGTGATACGACCGTAAGCCCGTGCGAGCAGCAGGAACAGGTACCCGCGGTAGACGAGCTCCTCTCCCAGGTTGTTGAAGACCACGAAGAGCAGCGCACCAAGAGCGGCTCCCGGAACAAGCGGGGGTGCGGCGTGCCATGAAACCGAAGCCACGATGCGCAGAACCAACGCCCAGCTACCAACGAGCAGAAAGCCAGCGAGGAAGCCTGCCGCCGTCTGCCCAATTCGAAATAGAGGCCGGTCAAATCCAAGATCAGCGAGTGACCCTCCTTCGGATTTCAGGAACCGCCAGTTGAGAAGGAGCACCGCAACAGCGATAAGCACTGCAGGAACAGCGCTGCTGAACGCTCCCAGCTTTCCGCGCAGAACGCTTAGAACAAAGAGATAGCCGATCACAGCCACCACTGACAAGGCGGCGAACAGCACGGCTTTCACGAGGGGACGCTGATTCATTTTCACTTTCACTCCTATCGCGTCAACGCTCTCGTTTGGAAGTAGAAAGGCCCGGTCCAACAACTGTTCGATTCCGAACGAAGTCCATTGTAAACGGACGCACGGCGCTGCTGGCCATTCAGCTAACCCCTTTGTTTTCAACGACCCGTCGATGGCATCGGGCTTGGTATAGACCGGTCGCACATGGATCGGGAAATCGCACAGGAAGTTCGGACGCGGCGGACGATGAAGCGCGTCGTCGTTGCCGTTGTCGCGGTGGCGGCGGTGGTTTTCTGCGTCGCGGCGACTGTCAGTTGGTTGCGGCCGTCCGTGCGCAGGTCGGACATCCAGATTGCTCGCGTGGAGCGTGGGTCCGTCGATGCGACGCTGCAGGCGACGGGGACTGTCGTGCCGGAGATTGAGACGGTCATTTCCAGTCCGGTGGAAGCGCGGGTGTTGCGGATTCAGCATCGGGCGGGGGACCGGCTTCACGCAGGTGACCCAATCCTCACGCTCGATACCTCGGCCACCAAACTCGATCTCGACAAGTTGAACGATGCCGTCGCGCAGAAAGAAAGCGCGTTGATGCAGGCGCGGCTCAAGGCGGAGGAGGACAACGCGGCGGCGCGGGCAGCGCTGGAGCAGAAGCAGCTCGATGCGGACATCCTCAAACTAAAAGCAGAAGAAAACACGCGCATGCATGCCGAGGGATTGGTGTCGTCGCAGGACGAACTGGTGGCGGTGACCGCGAAGAAGAAGAACGACATCGAGATCACGCAGTTGCGCGATGCGCTGGAACGCGTGCGGCGCTCGACGACCGCGCAGATCGCGGGGGCGCAACTTGACTTGCGAACGGCACAACGCGAGCGCGATCAGTCGGAGCGGCAGCTCAACCTGGCCATGGCGCGCAGCGATCAGGATGGCGTGCTCACGTGGGTGTTACCCGAGGTGGGGGCGACGATCAGGAAGGGCGACGTGATCGCGCGCGTGGCCGATCTTTCGGCGTATCGCGTCGTGGCCACGATCGCCGACGTGCATGCGGCGAAATTGTCCGCGGGCATGCGCGCGCATGTGAAGCTGGACGATGCGACGTCGATCGACGGGACGATCTCGAGCATCGATCCGCGCATCGAGAGCGGCATCGCCAAGTTCTACGTGACGCTCGATCAGCGCGCGCATCCGGGCCTTCGCAACAATCTACGCGTCGATGTTTTCCCCATCCTCGGCAGCCGCAACAACGTGCTGCGTGTGAAACGCGGCGCGTTGGGGCAAAGCGACCGCGAGGATGTGTTCGTCGTCCGCGACGGGATGCTCGTGCGCACGTCCGTGCACTGGGGCCTCGCCGGCGACGAGATGGTGCAGCCGGTCGAAGGTCTGCGCGAAGGCGATCAGGTCGTGATCTCGAACATGAAGGATTACGAGGGGATTCGTGAATTGAGGATGAAATGAGGGTTGCTGGGTTGCCCGGTTGTCGAGTTGCCCAAAATCGGTTTTTTGCAACCCGGCAACCTGGTAACCCGGGCACCAACCGAAGAAATAAGGAGTAACACGTGATCACACTAACCAAC
>DATAMS010000542.1:0-1527 GCA_036260495.1 Thermoanaerobaculia bacterium | reverse complement strand
CGGTACAGCCGCCGGGCCGGCGGCGCTACGCTTCGCAGTAGTTTGTCGCGCCCCTTACGCCGCCATCTGCAGCCTCATTTTCGACTTTGCTCGCAGGTACATCGGGCCGATTGAGCCGAGGGGGAGGCTGAGGCGTTTGCTGACTTCGTCGTAGGCGAGGCCTTCGACGGCGATCAGGATGCAGAGCGTGCGCGACTGATCGTCGAGCGCGGCCAGGGCCTGGCGAAGGGCGATGGACGTGTCGGGAGAGACGGCGCGGGTGTCGGGAAGAGATGCGAGGGTTTCGTCGCCGTCGAATGTTTCGCGGCGGCGGACGGTCGAACCGATCTGGCGCTTGCAAAGATTCGCGACCGTGCCGATGAGCCATGGTTTCGCCAATCGAATCAGATTTCGTTTTTCGAGAAAGAGCAGCCAGGCTTGCTGCACCACCTCTTCCGCTTCTTCCGCGCTCAAGCCGTAGCGTTTGCGCGGGATCGAGTGAAGCAGTCTTCGCAGGCCGAGGTGAAGTTGCTCGAGGTCGAGGGTTTCTTGTGCGCCGGCGAGTTTCTCGACTTCCGCCAGGAGGTCGGCGACGGCGGCAAGGATCTCCTCACCGGTTGCCGGTTTCTGGATCACCATCGTCGAGCCGCGCCGCAAAACCTCGGACACCATTTCCGGCGTGCTGTATCCGGTCAGGGTGACGACGCGGGAGCGCGGGCTGATTCGTTGGATTCCGTCGAGCAATTCCAGCCCTTCGGCTTCCGTGTGCAGCCGGAGGTCCGCAATGACCACCGCGTAGAAGTTCGTCTCCATCAACGACTCCGCCGAACGGCGGTCGAAGGCGCCGGAGCTCGCGATCGCTTCCTCCTCCAGCAGGCACATCAGGCCGGACACAATCGCTTCTTCATCGTCGACAACGAGAACCTGTCTGCTCATGTTCGCTACCTCTGCGGGACAGAAGAGCAGGCGGTGTACCGCACGCAGGATTTTAATAAGCTCCGTGGAATCAGTCGCTTATGCGAAACAGCCATGAAGAACATGCGTACAAAAAACAGACAGCCGATCCGAAACCGGCCACTTCACGACGACAACGATTGGCGCACGCAGTCGTCGACGGTTGCAAGCAGGTTGAGGTAGTCGAACGGTTTCGCGATGTTGGCGAACGTGCCGAAATCGCGGTCCGAGGCCAGGCGCGTGTAGCCGCTGAGAAGGATGACGCGGCGCAGGATCGCGGGATCAGTCATCCTCCAATAATCGGTCAGCCGGCCCGCGTCGAAGATCGGCATTTTCATGTCGAGCAGAATGACGTCGTAATCCTTCTTCAACTCGACGGCATCGATTCCATCGCGCAACGTTTCCACTTCGAATCCCGCTGTTTCGAGAAGGGTCTGAAGGAGCTCGCGAATGTGATCGTCGTCGTCGATGACCAGGGCACGTTTCGTTGGATCGGCGGAGACGGTCATGAAGGTTCCTGCCCGCCCAGCTCTGCGACCAATTCCAGCAGTGCGGAAATCTCGAAGGGCTTCTGCAGGAAGCGCGTATGCCGAT
>DATAMS010000533.1:0-4086 GCA_036260495.1 Thermoanaerobaculia bacterium | reverse complement strand
AGTGAGGTCGTACTCTGTGCCGTCGGGCTGCGCCAAGGTCGTCAAGACCGGTACCGAATCTCCCGAGTAGGTAAACGCGTAGGTCGCCGTTTCGCTGTTGAAGCCCTGCAGGTCGATCTGCGACACGGTCTGCCCGCGGCTCCAGCCGTCCGCCATTCCTGAATAGTTTACGAACGTGACGGTATGGCTTCGGGACGCGGTGTCGGTGACCGTCCAGGTCAGCTCTTTTTTTCCGTCGAGCGAGTACGTATAGGAAACGTTGACGGCGTTGCCGAAGCGATCGCGCATCTGTTTCAGACGCCAGACGGCGTTCTCGATCTCGAACTTGTGGATTTCCCCCGAGCCGAATTCGATCTCGATGGCCTCATCACTGAGGACGTGCATGCGCATTCCGTCGTGCGGGTTGGCGACCGACACATTGTGCTCGTCGCCAGCCGGCCCTTCGTAGACCCAGGTGTCGTCGTCGAGAGAGTCGTTGGTCCGCCCTGTGGAGACGGGTGGAAGCAGACGACCGAGAGAGACCCGCCAGCCCACGCCCGCATTCGAGCCAACCGCAGGCAGGACCCGGGAGGCAGGTTTTGTGTCGCCGCCCGTGACGGGGTCATATTCGAGCCAGGTTTCGGTATCGGTGGTTTTTCCGTTGAAAACGAGCGTGAACTGATAGGAGAGATTCGAGCTAACCGTATAGCGCGGTCCGATCGGTATCGAGATCACGAGATTGCCGTTGAAGAGGTTCACCGAATCGACGCCGGAGAAGTCATACAGCTTGTCCGCATGGAACCCAAGCTCGTCGATCGGCCCCTTTTGCGCGAACAGCGGTATGGCAACGAACGCGATCAGAATGGACGCAAGATGAAATGCTTTTCTCACGCGCATGCTCCTACTTTCCTACCTGCGTCACGAAGACGTCGAGGTGACCGGGGTCGATCGCCACAACTACGTCATCCTTCTTGATGTGCTTCGGCGCGTTGTCTTTGCCGTCGATCGTTTTCGCGTCTTCGAACGAGAGCTGGACCCGTCCGTTCGACTTCCCATCGCGGTCGCTGGCTTCTCCATCGAATCCCCTGAGCAGCCATGCGCCTTTGCCCGGAGTGACGAGGAGTAGGACCAGACGCGGTAGGTCGACGGCGAGCGAGGCGATCTCTCCCTCCACATCTTTCCGAAAACTGTCAGGTCCAATCGGGCTCACCAACAGCGGAAAACCGGGCGGTGCGCCGGTGGCGGTCTGCCCGGACACTTCATCGATGGCCACCCACACCGAACGAAGAGGAATATCCGCCGAGGGGGTGAACCGGATCACGCCGTCGCGGTCGTCGTCATGAAGCACTCGGGCTTCGGGCTTGACGGCGATGCTCCGATACAGCGAGCTTCGCGTGCAGGAGAACAGAACTATCGTGCCACCGTTTGGAACATTGGATACCGTGACAGTTTTCCTCGTCACCGCGATTCCGAGCGGTGGGGCAGTGGCCGCCAACGTGGCGCTTGCGAAGGAGAGAACGGCAATCGCTACTGCGAGCGACAGTAAACGTCCGCACCGTGTCGTGATTCTGACTTTATGTGTCATTGCGTTCCGTTCCGAAGGTCATAAATGTGCTGCGCCTTCACGGTCGTTACGCCAACAGTGATCGTTGGATCGGTGTAGGAGATGGCGGACAGCGTGAGCGCGGACCGTGCCTGATCGAGCGCGGTCCGCAGTTCGACGAAGTGAATTGCTTTGATCGGCGTGGCTCCCGCAATGAGCGTCGCGTCGGTAAACGAGTACGGTCCGATCCCGGCTAGGCTCCGAACCGCAGAAACAGCAGTGCGGAGATCATTGATGTGTTGCGCTTTAATGATGGTGACGCCCACCGTGAGCGTGCTATCAGCAAAGATGACCGTCGTCGCCAGATCGACCGCGCTATCGAGCGAGGCGCCAGCACCGTTGATCGCGCGAACCCGGTAAAGATACGCAGTGTTCGCGGAGGCCGTTGGATCGCTGAAGCTTGGCGTTGTCGAGGTTCCAACCTGGGCATAGTTGATGTGATCGGAGCTTCGTCGGATCGCATACGACGTGGCACCGCTCACGCCGGTCCAGGTGACAGCGACGGTCGTCAACCCGGTCGCGGTCGCGGCGACGTTCGTCGGAGCCGCTGGCACGGGACCGCCGCATTGGGTGGTCGTCGTTTTCGCATTGATGACTGCGCACCCGTTTGCGTTTGAAACAGTCGCCGTGAGGGTCACGTTCGCCGCAGAGGGGGTGAACGTAGGCTGGCGCGTATTGCCGCCGCTGTCGATGGTGCCCCCAGTGATCGACCAGGCATAGGCGGCCGCACCGGCGGGCACGGATGCGGTTTGGGCTGAGCAGGTGAGATTGCTCCCCACGGTGATTGTGGCATCGACGCCCGCCGTGGCGTGATTCAACCCGTCCTGAAACCACGGGACGAGAAGCTCGCTCGGTTCTCCGGCTTTGTAGAAGAGGTAGCGGCTCTGCGGGTACGCGCCGGCAAAGATGTTGTGGCAGAGGCTCATGATCGTGCCTTTCTCTGCTGGAGCGCTGATCGATGAACCGGAGTAGCAGCCTGGTTCCCCGTTAAAGCATTGGTCGATGTAGGAGCGGGAGACGCCGTACTGCGTCTGCTGCGCAGCTGTGAGAGGCACGCAGTGCGTGTGCGGCCCGTTCGCCAGATGCCCAAGTTCATGCGCCACTTCCAAGAGCATCCAGTAGTTGCTCGGCGGCAAGCCGTACTGCACGCCATTCTGCGCGAGGGTTGGATCAGGAACGGATGTCGTGACGACCGTGGATGCGCAGAACGCGTACGCGCCGGCGTAGGAGTTTGCGAAGGCGGCGCTGCCGCACTGCGATCCGTCGACGCCGCAAGAAACCTCCGGCTGGCAGAGAAAGTCCTGCCAGGCGCTCCCGGCGAAGAACGGTTTTCCGCTGATGAACACGACGGCGGAACGGCTCACGCCGGAGTTGTTCGTATGCCAGTAGGCGGCTAGTTCCGACAATGCGTCCGCGGTCGTGAAGGCCGGGTTGATGCTCCATGGATCGGTGAGCGGGCTTGCCCACACATTGACGGTGCCCGCGGTTACGGTCGTGTTCAGGTCGCGTTGATAGATCACGGAGACCTGTGCAATCAGATTCCCGATGTAGCTTTGCAAAGCGGCATCGCTACCGAACGCTGCGCGCAGCTCACCGTCGGTTTCGATAGCAAGCTTCAGCGAGTACGCGACGCCGCTCGACGGGGTGCCCTGTGGTGAGACTCGGAGGCTTTCCATCGCGGCCGATGGCGCGCCGCCAGACAAGGCCTTGCGGACGCTGTTGAGGCTTGCCTGATCGATATCGCAGTGCCAGTCGCGCGCCGCGGGATTGATGACCAGGTCCGCAACGGGATCGATCTCGCGCACAAGGAGCACGGCGCGTTCGGTGCGGTCACGCGTTACTGCCGGATCTTCGGCGTGTGGCTCACGCGTTCCGGCGCCGGTAAGGCGAGTGGCGGAGGCGATGGAAAAAACTCGTTCTCGAACGAAAATCGTTCCCTCGATTTGTCCATCGGGCTCGACAGAGATCGCAATCGCGGAGTCGGATTCGCCGGCCACGCTGCCTCTGTAGAATCGGGCCGCCGAGCGCGGAAGGACGTGCGTGGTCTTCCCGTCCGCCTCATGAACAGTAACTCGTGACTCCGCGTCCCACACCTCGAACCGTTCCAGATCGAGCGTCGCTGGATCACCATTAATGAGCGGTACACGGTCGAGGTGCAGCGTTTCTCCGTGTTCGACACCCAGTTCGAGCCGCATTGCAACGGCATCGCCCACGCGATACGAGCGTGAGGCGAACAGCGGTGCGCTGTAGAGCAACGCGACCACCAAGTGCGCGGAAAGCAGGCGACTGCGCATTCTCCTTCCGTTCTTCTCCATCATCGATACGACCGAGCTTCCTGCTCGCTACGTTTGAACCTCGCGCACCACGCTGCAACGAAATCCTCCATCGTCAGGGCGCCACCAGTGGTGAAGGAAGTACAGCTACCCGTCCAGACTGCTGCTTCTAACGATAGGAGTGACGTACGGACGTAAAACCCTACCCCGGCCTTCAAAAACATCTACAAG